>JALRCN010000128.1 GCA_023257295.1 Nitrosomonas sp.
CGTCGGCGGCGGCTTGCCGCGCGGCTTCGGCATTGCTGGCGGTATTGATCAATGCGGTATCCGGCAGATGCGGCAAATGGGTTTTGAGCCACTGCTGACACTGCGCCAGCGATTGTGGATGCGAAAATATTTTGGCGATCCGGGACAAATCGGTTTGCTGCGCCATGAGAAATTGATGCACGGGGATTTGGATCTCGCCGCAAATGGATAATGGCGATTGCAGCAGCAAATCCATGGTTCTGCCCACTGCGCCTTCGGAAGAGTTTTCCACCGGTACTACGCCATAGTGGGCGGTTTCCGATTCCACTGCGCGGAATACGTCGTCGATCGAGTCGCAGGCAACGGCGGTAATGGCGCTGCCGAAACGTTTCAGCGCCGCTTCTTCGGAGAAAGTGCCGTTCGGCCCCAGGTAGGCGACACCGATGGCGCTTTCCAAAGCGCGGCATAGCGACATGATTTCGATGAATAAATGCTTGATATGCGCATTGCTGATCGGGCCGGGATTCTGTTCCTGCACGCGCGTCAAAATTTGCGCTTCGCGCTCGGGGCGGTAGATGACGATGCCTTGTTTTGCTTTGCCGATTTGCTGCGCCAGCGTCGCGCGCTTACTGATGAGCTGCAGCAATTCGTTGTCGATGGCATCGATCTGATCGCGTAATTGTTTTATTTGTTCGGACATGGCAAATCATTCATTCGTGGTTGAACGGTCATTCGTCGACATTTAATCGCAATGGGGTAAATAACGGGCCGTCAGCACACCGGCAATTGCTGCAATTTCATCCAGCACGCGCTGCGGCACTGGGCTATCGGAATCGACCAAAGTATAGGCCATTTCCCCACGGGATTTGTTGATCATATTATGAATATTCAATCCCGCTTTGGCCATGCCGGTGGAGATCTGCCCCAGGATGTTCGGCACGTTGGCGTTGGCGACCGCGACACGGTACGGCGCTTCGCGTTCCATCCGAGTATCCGGAAAATTGACGGTGTTGGCGATGTTGCCGTTTTGCAGAAAATCGATCAATTGATCGGCTACCATGACGGCGCAGTTATCTTCTGCTTCCGTCGTCGATGCACCCAGATGCGGTAATGTGACGACACCTTGTTGGTGCTGTAATTTCCGGCTGGGAAAGTCGCTGACATAGGTTTTGATTTTCTTGGCGGCAATGCCGCGCAAAACGGCATCTTCGTCGACGATGGCACCGCGCGAAAAATTCAGCAAAATCGCATGCTGCTTCATCGATTGAATGGTTTGTTCATTGATTAAGTGCAGCGTCGAATCCACTAACGGTACATGCACGCTGATAAATTCGCTGTGGCGCAGTAGATCTTCCATGCTGTTGGCTTTTTTGACTTCCGCCGACAGACTCCACGCTGATTCAACCGTGATTTTCGGATCGTAGCCAATCACTTTCATGCCGAGCCTGATCGCGGCGTTGGCGACCAAGCGGCCGATCTCGCCCAAGCCGATCACGCCGAGCGTGCGTCCCGGCAGCTCGATGCCGGAGAAGTGTTTTTTGCCGTCTTCCGCTTGTTTGTTCAGCGCTTCGTCGTCGCCCTGCAGGCTGTCGGCGAATTGCAGCGCAGGCGCCAGGTTGCGCGCGGCCAGAAACAGGCTGGCTAAAACCAGTTCCTTGACGGCATTGGCGTTGGCGCCGGGCGTGTTGAACACGGGAATGCCGCGTGCATTCATTGCTGGCACCGGTATGTTGTTGGTACCGGCGCCGGCGCGGCCAATGGCTTTAACGCTTGCCGGAATGACGCTGTTGAGCATGTTGTGCGAACGCACCAGAATGGCGTCCGGCTCCGTAATGTCATGACCGATGCGGTAGCGGTCGGCAGGAAAGCGGCTCAAGCCGTGCGGCGAAATCGCGTTGAGCGTGAGAATGTTGAAGGTTTGTGGTTCAGGCATGCTGGCTGGCAAACGCTTTCATGAAAGCGACCAATTTTGCCACACCTTCGATCGGCATGGCATTGTAAATCGATGCGCGCATGCCGCCGACCGAACGATGGCCTTTCAGTTGCAACAAGCCGCAAGTTTCCGCTTGCTTGAGAAATTCGTTATCCAATGCCGGATTCTTCAGCGTGAATGGAACATTCATGCGCGAGCGGTCGGCTACGGCGACCGGGCAGCGATAAAAATCGGTGCTGTCCAGTAATTCATACAACAAATTGGCTTTGGCGATATTGGTTTTTTCCATCTCGACCAATCCGCCTTTCCGCTTCAGCCATTCGAATACCAGCCCGGTGATATATAGGGCATAGGTAGGCGGCGTGTTGTACATCGAATCGTTTTTGGCGTGCACTTGATAATCAAACAGCGTCGGTGTGCCGGGTAGTGGCGTGCCGAGCAAGTCTTCGCGTACGATGACCAGTACCAACCCGGCAGGGCCGAGGTTTTTTTGCGCGCCGGCATAGATCAGTCCAAAGCGCGTGATGTCCAGGGGGCGTGACAAAATATCCGACGACATATCGACGACCAACGGGATATCGCCGCTTGAATCCAATTGCGGAACCCAATGAAATTCGACGCCACCGATAGTTTCGTTGCTGGTGTAGTGCACGTAAGCCGCTTCTGGATCGAGGTGCCATTGGTCTTGCGGCGGGATATAGGTGAAATTTTTATCTGCAGATGAAGCGACAGTATTGACGCTGCAATAGTGGCTGGCTTCTTCGATGGCTTTGGTTGACCACTGGCCGGTATTGATGTAATCCGCTTTTGTTTTGCCGTGCAGCAAATTCAGAGGCACCATGGAAAATTGGCTGGATGCGCCACCTTGCAGGAACAGGATTTTGTAGTTGCTTGGAATATTCGCTAGCTCGCGTAAGTCCCGTTCGGTTTTCTCCGCGATCGACATGAATTCCTTGCCGCGATGGCTCATTTCCATCACCGACATGCCGCTGCCGTGCCAGTCCAACATTTCATCGCGCGCTTGTTGCAATACTTCTTTGGGAAGCACTGCAGGGCCTGCACTGAAATTATAGATGGGTTCCATGACGTATCATTTTCCGTGTATCGGCGCGATGTTAATTGTCTGCGTCGCTATCCTCGCTGTCTTCGCTTTCGACCACGCGCTCCAGTCCGGCAAGTTTCTCCCCGGCATCCAGATTGATCAATGTGACGCCTTGCGTGGCACGGCTCATTTCGCGCACTTCATTGACGCGTGTGCGAATCATGACGCCGCCCGATGTGATCAGAATGATTTCATCGTCCGGTTTTACCAGCTTTGCGGTGACAACCTTGCCGTTGCGCGGGCTGGTGATGATTGCGATCATGCCTTGCGTGCCACGGTTGTGGCGGGTGTATTCGCTGATTGGTGTGCGTTTACCAAAGCCATTTTCCGTGGCGGTTAATACGGCAAGCTCTTCGTTTTCGGCGACCAGCATCGAAATAACTTTCTGACCGGATTTGAGTTTCATGCCGCGAACGCCGCGTGCGGTGCGCCCCATCGGGCGCACGTCGTTTTCGTCGAAGCGCATGGCTTTGCCGTTGTCCGAGAACAGCATGACATCGTGTTTGCCTTCGGTCAGTTCGACGCCGATTAAATAATCGCCTTCGTCGAGTCCGATGGCGATGATGCCGCTGCTGCGCGGACGGGAGAATTCGGATAGTGGCGTTTTCTTAACTGTGCCGAAAGAAGTCGCCATAAACACAAATCGGGTTTCGTCGAATGCCTTGACCGGTAAGATGGCGTTGATTTTTTCACCGCCTTCCAGTTGAACGAGATTGACAATCGGCTTGCCCAGCGATTGACGGCTACCTTGCGGGACGTCGTAAACCTTGATCCAGTACACGCGCCCGAGGCTGGAGAAACACAAAATATAGTCGTGTGTGTTAGCGATGAACAGTTTGTCGATGAAATCGTCATCTTTGGTGCCGGTGGCTTGCTTGCCGCGCCCACCGCGCTTTTGTGCGCGGTAATCGTCGAGCGATTGGGATTTGATATAGCCGCTATGCGACAGCGTGACGACGACATCGGTCGGTGCAATCAAATCTTCCATGCTCAAATCTTGCGTATCGGTGACGATTTCGCTGCGGCGCTTGTCACCGAATTGCAGTTTGATGGCGGTTAATTCTTCGGTAATGATGGCGGTAATGCGGCTCGGATTGGCCAGAATGTCAAGGTAGTCAATGATCCTGCCGATGACCTCCCGGTATTCGTCGACGATCTTTTCTTGTTCCAGACCGGTCAGGCGTTGCAGGCGCAATTCCAGGATTGCTTGTGCTTGGGCATCGGACAGGAAATAGCCTTGCGATTGCAAACCGAACGATATGTCCAGGCCTTCCGGGCGTAATGCATCGGCATCCGCTGCCGCGCGTGTCAACATTTCCTGTACCAAGGCGGAGTGCCATGATCTTGCCATCAATGCTTCCTTGGCTTCAGCCGGTGTCGGGGCCGCTTTGATCAGCGCGATGATTTCATCGACATTCGATAATGCGACTGCCAGACCTTCCAGTAGATGACCGCGTTCACGCGCTTTTTTCAGTTCAAAAACAATGCGTCGTGTGACGACTTCGCGGCGGTGACGCAGGAAGGCATCCAGAATCTGTTTTAGATTCAGCAAGCGCGGCTGGCCGTCGAGGAGTGCCACCATGTTCATGCCGAACGTATCTTGCATTTGCGTTTCTTTATACAAGTTGTTCAGAATGACTTCGGGCACTTCGCCGCGTTTCAATTCGATCACTACGCGCATGCCGGATTTGTCGGATTCGTCGCGCAGATCGGAGATGCCTTCGATTTTTTTATCGCGCACCAATTCGCCGATGCGGATCAGCAGGTTGGCCTTGTTGACTTGATAAGGTAATTCATCGATGACGATGCATTGGCGGCTGCCTTTTTCCATGTCCTCGAAATGTGTGCGTGCACGCATCACGACGCGACCTCGCCCGGTGCGATAGCCGTCTCTGACGCCGGTAACGCCGTAGATGATGCCGGCCGTCGGGAAATCAGGTGCCGGTACATATTCGATCAGCTCGTCAATGCTGATATCCTGATTGCTCAACAAAGCGAGACAGGCGTCGACGACTTCGTTTAAATTGTGCGGCGGGATATTGGTCGCCATGCCAACCGCAATACCGGATGAGCCATTGATTAAAAGGTTGGGTATTTTGGCCGGTAAAATCAGCGGTTCTTTTTCCGAGCCATCGTAGTTTGGGCCGAAATCGACCGTTTCTTTATCGAGATCGATTAACAGTTCATGCGCGATGCGCGACATACGGATTTCGGTATAACGCATCGCAGCAGCATTATCGCCATCCACCGAACCGAAGTTACCTTGACCGTCGACAAGCATGTAGCGCAATGAGAAGTCTTGTGCCATGCGCACGATGGTGTCGTAGACGGCGGTATCGCCATGCGGATGGTATTTACCGATTACGTCACCGACGATACGTGCCGATTTTTTGTACGGCCTATTCCAATCGTTCGAGAGTTCGTGCATGGCAAACAATACGCGCCGGTGCACCGGTTTTAAGCCATCGCGGACATCCGGCAGGGCGCGGCCGACGATTACGCTCATCGCGTAATCCAAGTAGGAGCGCCTCATTTCTTCTTCAAGATTGATCGGCAGGGTTTCTTTGGCAAACTGATTCATAGCTTATTCTGATTTTTATGAGGGACAACAGGTTGTGATGAAGAAACAGCGTTTCTTAAAACTGTAAGTATGAAATCGTAAACATAGCTATTCTAACATGTCGATATCGATTCTCAGTTATCTTTGCAGCACAAAAGTTGCAATAGCAGGCGGATCCTTAAAGAAAAAAAGCTTGAAAAACCAAATTAAATAAGTAAACATAACAGTTTTTCCAAAATTTCAAAGCGGGTTTTGAGGGACGCTGAATCGAGATTTTTCACTTTGAGGCGGGTGCTGTGTCGTGTCGAATGTTATGAATACTTATGCGCGGTTGCCTGTCACCTTTGTCAAAGGTGAAGGCGTGTGGCTGTGGGACGATCGGGGAGAGCGGTATCTTGATGCTTTGTCGGGCGTTGCCGTATGCGGATTGGGGCATTGTCATCCACGATTGGCTAAAGCGATCTGTGAGCAAGCAAGCACGCTGATTCATACCTCAAACCTATATCGAATCGAGAAACAAGAGCGATTGGCCGAGTGTTTGGTTGCGTTGTCCGGGATGGATAATGCTTTTTTCTGTAACTCGGGAGCCGAAGCGAATGAGGCGGCGATAAAGCTTGCGCGGCTGCATGGACACAATCGGGGGATTTCGCTGCCGACCATTATCGTGATGGAGCGTTCGTTTCACGGGCGCACCATGGCAACGCTGACGGCCAGTGGAAATCGTAAAGTGCAGGCAGGTTTTGAGCCGTTATTGTCGGGTTTTGTGCGAGCGCCTTATAATAATCTGGAAGCGGTCGCGCAAGTTGCGGCCAACAATAAGGATGTGGTTGCGATTCTGGTGGAGCCATTCCAAGGCGAAGGCGGCGTGAACATTCCGGAGGCGCATTACTTGCAGCAGTTGCGTGCATTGTGCGATCAGAACGGATGGTTGTTGATGCTCGACGAAGTACAATCCGGTATTGGACGAAGCGGTAAGTGGTTCGCTTTTCAGCATAGCCAGATCATGCCGGATGTCATCACCTTGGCAAAAGGATTGGGCGGTGGCGTGCCGATTGGCGCTTGCTTGGCTAAAGGTGTGGCTGCCGACGTTTTCAAACCCGGCAACCACGCTTCGACATTCGGCGGAAACCCATTGGCTTGCGCTGCAGCCCTTGAAACATTGCAAGTGATTGAAGATGAAAATCTGATCGGGCATGCAGCGGAAATTGGCGATTTTATGCGCGATCGATTTAAGCGGCAATTGGCCGATGTCGTCGGTGTGGTGCAAGTGAGGGGACAAGGCTTGATCGTCGGCGTGGAGCTTGCCGTACCATGTGTCGAATTGGTGAAAAGAGCATTGGAGAGAAAGCTGCTCATTAATGTGACATCGGATAAGGTGGTGCGTTTGTTACCGGCGTTTGTGATGCAGCAACGCGAAGCGGAGCAGGTTGTCGATGTAACTTGCGAATTGATAAAGGAGTTTCTGAATAGCTAACGGATGGTTGGTCCGATTGGTTATTTAACGCATTATGCAATTAAAGCATTTTTTGCAATTCAGCGATTTTAACCGGGATGAATACGAGTATTTATTCGAGCGTACGCGCTGGATAAAGCAAGCCTTCAAGAATTACCGTCAATACTGGCCCCTGACCGATCGCACGTTGGCGATGATTTTCGACAAAAATTCAACGCGCACGCGATTGTCGTTTGAAGCTGGAATGCATCAATTGGGCGGTTCCGCCATCTATCTGTCCACGCGCGATACGCAATTGGGGCGCGGGGAGCCTGTGGAAGATGCGGCGCGCGTGATTTCGCGCATGGTGGATATGGTGATGATACGCACTTATCAGCATGAGGTTGTTGTGCGCTTCGCTAAAAATTCGCGAGTACCCGTGATCAATGGCTTAACCGACGAATATCATCCATGCCAGATTTTGAGCGATATTTTTACTTATATCGAATTTCGCGGCAGCATCGATGGAAAAGTGATCGCGTGGATCGGTGACGCTAATAATATGTGCAATACCTGGTTACAGGCGGCTGAGATATTCAATTTCAAGGTGCATGTATCCACGCCGGCGGGCTATAACATCAACTCCGATCGTATCGGATTGGAAGATAAGTCGCACTATGAAATATTTGCCGATCCGCATAAGGCGGTGACCGGTGTGGATTTGGTCACCACGGATGTATGGACGAGCATGGGGTTTGAGGCGGAAACGGAACAGAGGAAAAAGGATTTCGCCGATTTTTGCGTCGATGCGGAAATGATGGCGCTGGCGAAATCCGATGCATTATTTATGCATTGCCTGCCCGTGCACCGTGGCGAAGAGGTCAGCGCCGAAGTAATCGACGGACCGCAGTCGGTGGTATGGGACGAAGCGGAGAATCGGTTGCATACGCAAAAGGCGCTGATGGAATATCTGCTTTTGGGTAAAGTGGACGTGAATAAATAACTTTTGGCTTACTAATTGAACAATGAAGAAAATTAATAAAGTGGTTTTGGCATTTTCCGGCGGATTGGATACCTCGGTTATTTTGAAATGGCTGCAGGATACATATCAATGCGAAATTGTTACTTTTACCGCAGACATCGGGCAAGGCGAAGAAGTGGAGCCGGCGCGCGCCAAAGCCAAGCAATTGGGCGTTAAGGAAATCTATATCGATGATCTGCGCGAAGAGTTTGTGCGCGATTTTGTGTTTCCGATGTTTCGTGCCAATACGATTTACGAGGGCGAGTATTTATTGGGCACCAGTATTGCGCGCCCATTAATCGCTAAGCGGCAGATCGAGATTGCCAATGAAACCGGCGCCGATGCGGTATCGCACGGCGCTACCGGCAAGGGTAACGATCAGGTTCGGTTTGAGCTAGGTTATTATGCGCTGCAACCGGATATTCACGTGATCGCACCATGGCGCGAATGGGATTTGAATTCGCGGGAAAAATTATTGGAGTATGCGGAGCGGCATGGCATTCCGGTCGAAATGAAAAAGAAAGCTGGTTCGCCGTACAGCATGGATGCCAATTTATTGCATATTTCATACGAAGGCCGGATATTGGAAAATCCGGCAACGGAGCCGGAAGAGTCTATGTGGCGCTGGAGCGTGTCTCCCGAGAGCGCTCCGGATGTTCCCGAGTATTTGGATGTCGAATTCAAGCGTGGCGATGTCGTGGCGCTAAATGGCGTTCCGCTATCGTCGGCGGATGTGTTGGCGAAGTTGAATCAATTGGGCGGCAAGCACGGCATTGGGCGGTTGGATTTGGTGGAGAATCGCTACGTTGGCATGAAGTCGCGTGGCTGCTATGAGACGCCGGGCGGAACGATTTTGTTGCGAGCGCATCGCGCAATGGAATCGATAACCTTGGATCGGGAAGTCGCGCATCTGAAAGACGATCTCATGCCGCGTTATGCTGCGTTGATTTACAACGGTTATTGGTGGAGTCCTGAGAGGAAGGTGTTGCAAGCCATGATCGATGCCACGCAAGAGAGTGTCAATGGCTGGGTACGGTTGAAATTGTATAAGGGCAATGTCATCGTGGTCGGAAGGGATTCGAAAACAGATTCTTTGTTCGATCCCACCATCGCGACATTCGAAGACGATGCGGGAGCTTATAATCAAAGTGATGCTGTCGGTTTTATAAAACTCAACGCGTTGCGGATGCGTATTGCGGCAAATTTGACCAAAAAGGCTAAAAATTAGTGTTTCCTTAAGTGAATCGGATAGGCGAGGATTGTTATGCCAACATTTGATATAGTTTCCGAAGTCGATAAGCAGGAAGTCAAGAATGCGGTCGATCAAGTCAATAAAGAAGTTGGCACGCGGTTTGATTTCAAAGGCTCCGATGCGAGGGTCGAACAGGCGGATTATCAGTTGTCCGTATACGCGGACGATGAGTTTAAGTTGGAGCAGGTGCAGGATATCCTGCGCACAAAATTAACCAAGCGCAATGTGGATGTGCGTTGCTTGGATAAAGGCGGAATAGAGAAAATCAGCGGCAATAAGGCGAAGCAGATTGTCACGGTAAAAACCGGTGTCGAGACCGAGCTGGCGAAAAAAATCATCAAATATATCAAGGACAGCAAGCTGAAAGTGCAGGCCAGTATCCAGGGCGATGTCGTGCGTGTATCGGGCGCAAAGAAAGATGTATTGCAAGAAACGATACAGTTGGTGAAAAAATCCGTAGCCGATTTTCCGCTGCAATTCCAGAATTTTAGAGACTGAGTATGGCGTTAATGGATAACCCGGATTCGATGCTGCAGGGCTAAAACTCAGGAAGGGTGTCAGGGTGAGCAATAAATACTGAGATTAGCTTGACATGCCTATATAAACTCAATAAAATCCGCAGTCCTTTTGTCGCATCGGGCTGTATCCGTAATGTAGTGAAAGCCTGGTGATGCGAGATAGTATTCGAGAGAAAATCGATAAAGCAAGCTGGTAGCGAAGCTGAAAAATTTTAGGAAATAGAATAGAAATGCCAACAATCAGTCAATTGGTCAGAAAGCCGAGAGTTGAAAAGCGCGTGAAAAGTAGTGTTCCTGCGCTGGAAAACTGTCCACAAAAACGTGGTGTATGCACAAGAGTGTATACAACAACACCTAAAAAGCCGAATTCGGCGCTGCGTAAAGTTGCGAGGGTGCGGTTGACAAATGGCTATGAAGTATCGAGCTACATTGGTGGCGAAGGGCATAATTTGCAAGAGCATTCGGTTGTATTGATCCGGGGAGGTCGTGTCAAAGACTTGCCGGGTGTGCGTTATCATACGGTTCGAGGTAGTTTGGATACGGCGGGTGTAAAAGATCGCAAGCAAGGCAGATCTAAGTACGGTTCCAAGAAGCCGAAGACAAGCTAATTGCTAAATAAAGCGAATGTGAACTTAAAAGAGAAAAAGTGGAAGAGTAAAGAGGATGCATAATGCCTAGACGTAGAGAAGTTCCGAAACGGGAAATATTACCAGATCCCAAGTATCACAATGTGGAATTGGCGAAGTTCGTTAACGTGTTGATGACGCGCGGTAAAAAATCGGTTGCAGAGAGAATTATCTACGGTGCGTTGGAGCATATCGAAAAGAAAACAGGCAATGATCCGCTGGAAGTATTTACGCAAGCGCTGACAAATGTGCGTCCATTGGTTGAGGTGAAGAGTCGTCGGGTCGGTGGCGCAAACTATCAGGTGCCGGTTGAGGTTCGGTCGGTGCGTAGAAATGCGTTGGCCATGCGCTGGTTGAGAGACGCGGCAAGAAAAAGAAACGAAAAATCAATGGATATTAGATTGGCGGGCGAATTGGTTGAAGCTTCGGAAGGTCGCGGCGGTGCAGTCAAGAAAAGAGAAGAAGTGCACAGAATGGCGGAATCAAATAAAGCATTCTCGCATTTTAGATTCTAATTGGTGGTATGAATATCAATATTTGTGTAAAACGTTAAGGCAATAATCGTGTCAAGAAAAACCCCGATAGAGCGCTATAGAAATATAGGCATCATGGCCCATATAGACGCTGGTAAAACAACGACTACCGAGCGGATACTTTTTTATACCGGTGTATCGCACAAATTAGGCGAAGTTCATGATGGTGCGGCAACCATGGACTGGATGGAGCAGGAGCAAGAGCGGGGGATTACAATTACTTCTGCGGCAACTACCTGTTTCTGGAAGGGAA
Organism: Nitrosomonas sp.; assembly: GCA_023257295.1. Taxonomy (GTDB): domain Bacteria; phylum Pseudomonadota; class Gammaproteobacteria; order Burkholderiales; family Nitrosomonadaceae; genus Nitrosomonas. The sequence goes on from JALRCN010000128.1 coordinate 11,210, forward strand.
TGGCAAGCAATTATCCGGAGCATCGCATCAATATTATCGATACGCCGGGACACGTCGATTTTACCATTGAGGTTGAGCGTTCGTTGCGCGTGTTGGATGGAGCGTGCACGGTATTTTGTGCAGTCGGGGGTGTTCAGCCGCAAACAGAAACCGTCTGGAGACAGGCTAATAAGTATAAAGTGCCGAGATTGGCGTTTGTAAATAAGATGGACAGATCTGGCGCTAATTTTATGCGGGTTTATGAGCAAATTAAATCTCGCCTAAAGGCAACGCCAGTGCCTATTCAAATACCGATCGGCGCAGAAGATAAATTTGAAGGTATTGTCGATCTCATTAAGATGAAAGCGATCTACTGGGATGAAGAAAGCCGCGGCATGAAATATGATGAGCGCGAAATACCGGACAATCTCAAAGCGGATGCGCAATCTTGGCGAGAAAAAATGGTGGAATCTGCGGCCGAAGCGAATGAAGATTTGATGAATAAGTATCTTGAAGGCGGAGAGTTGGAAATGTCAGAAATCAAGGCAGGGATACGCTCTCGAACGATAAATAATGAAATAGTGCCAATGATGTGCGGTACGGCCTTTAAAAATAAAGGTGTGCAGGCAATGCTAGATGCGGTGATCGATTTTATGCCTTCTCCGACAGATGTTTTGGCGATACAAGGTGAAACAGAGTCCGGCGAAACGGATAAGAGATCTGCGAGTGACGATGAGCCTTTTTCGGCATTGGCATTTAAGATCGCGACCGATCCATATGTGGGGCAATTGATTTTCTTCAGGGTTTATTCAGGCGTCGTAACATCGGGCGACACTGTATTTAATCCGGTAAAAGGAAAGAAAGAGAGGATTGGCAGGATTTTGCAGATGCACGCAAATCAACGAGAAGAAATTAAAGAAGTGCGTGCGGGGGATATTGCGGCGGCAGTCGGGTTGAAGGATGTGATTACCGGAGATACGTTATGCGATCCGCAAAAGGTGATTACCTTGGAAAGAATGGATTTTCCCGAGCCGGTGATTCATGTTGCGGTAGAGCCAAAAACGAAATTAGACCAAGAAAAGATGGGGATTGCGCTCAATAGATTGGCGCAAGAGGATCCTTCTTTTCGTGTGCGTACCGATGAAGAATCGGGGCAGACCATCATTTCCGGGATGGGTGAGCTGCACCTTGAGATCATCGTTGATCGCATGAAGCGAGAATTTGGTGTGGAAGCTAATGTTGGTGCGCCTCAAGTGGCGTATCGCGAAGCGATTAAGAAACAAGTGGAAATCGAAGGAAAATTTGTTAAGCAATCTGGCGGACGTGGCCAGTATGGACATGTTTGGTTAAAAATGGAACCCAATGAGGCTGGAAAGGGATTTGAGTTTGTTGATGAGATTAAAGGCGGTGCGGTTCCGCGTGAATATATACCTGCGGTAGAAAAGGGGTTGTTGGAAACATTGCCGAGTGGTGTTTTGGCTGGGTATCCAGTTGTGGATGTGAAGGTAACGCTTTTTGACGGTTCGTATCATGATGTGGATTCTAATGAGAACGCATTTAAGATGGCTGCATCGATTGCATTTAAGGATGGTATGCGTAAAGCCAATCCAGTTCTGCTAGAACCGATGATGGCAGTAGAAGTTGAGACACCGGAAGATTTTATGGGCAATGTTGTTGGTGATTTATCGTCCAGGCGTGGCATGATCCAGGGGATGGAAGATATTCCAGGATTTAAGGTAGTTCGCGCTGAGGTTCCATTGGCGGAAATGTTTGGTTATTCGACAGCATTAAGATCTGCGACTCAGGGTAGAGCGACTTATTCGATGGAATTCAAGCATTATTCCGAAGCGCCAAAAAATGTGGCTGAAGCGATCATAAACAAAAAATAAGCATATAGTTTGAATTTAAAAGGAACAGATCATGGCAAAAAGTAAATTTGAACGTTCGAAGCCACATGTGAATGTAGGGACGATAGGACACGTAGACCACGGGAAGACGACACTGACGGCGGCGATTACGACGATATTGACGAAGAAATTTGGTGGAGAAGCGAAGAGCTACGATCAGATTGACTCGGCACCGGAAGAGCGGGCTCGCGGGATTACCATCAACACGGCGCACGTGGAATATGAAACTGCGAATCGCCATTATGCGCATGTGGATTGTCCCGGCCATGCGGACTATGTCAAGAACATGATCACCGGAGCGGCGCAAATGGATGGCGCGATCCTGGTTGTATCGGCAGCCGACGGTCCTATGCCGCAAACGCGCGAACACATACTGCTGGCTCGCCAAGTTGGTGTACCGTACATCATCGTCTACATGAACAAAGCGGACATGGTCGACGACCAAGAACTGATCGAACTGGTGGAAATGGAAATACGCGAACTGCTATCGAAATACGACTTTCCTGGAGACGACACCCCGATCATCGTGGGATCAGCCCTGAAAGCACTGGAAGGTGACCAAAGCGAGATCGGCGAAGCCTCCATTTTGAAACTGGCGGAAGCATTGGACAGCTATATACCGCAACCTGAACGCGCGATAGACGGCGCCTTCATTATGCCGGTGGAAGACGTATTCTCGATATCGGGACGTGGCACTGTAGTGACGGGACGCGTAGAACGCGGCATCGTCAAAGTTGGCGAAGAAATTGAAATCGTTGGACTCAAACCGACACTGAAAACGGTATGTACCGGTGTCGAAATGTTCCGCAAACTGCTGGATCAAGGACAAGCCGGAGACAACGTAGGCATACTGCTGCGCGGCACTAAGCGGGAAGAAGTCGAGCGCGGACAAGTATTGGCGAAACCCGGCAGCATATCGCCGCATACCAAGTTTACTGCGGAAATCTATGTGCTGAGTAAAGAAGAAGGCGGACGTCACACCCCGTTTTTTCCGGGCTATCGTCCGCAGTTTTATTTCAGAACCACGGACGTCACGGGCGCAATCGAGTTGCCTGCCGGAACGGAAATGGTCATGCCGGGCGACAACGTATCTGTGACGGTAAATTTGATCGCCCCGATTGCGATGGAAGAAGGCTTGCGCTTTGCGATACGTGAAGGCGGCAGAACGGTTGGTGCTGGCGTAGTTGCGAAGATTATTGAATGATTTTGAAAAGTCGATTGGTTTTTTGGAAAATAATGGGTTAAGTGAGTTAAAAACTCAGGAATAAATATGCAAAATCAGAAAATAAGAATTCGCTTGAAAGCATTTGATTACCGATTAATAGATAAGTCGGCGCTGGAGATTGTTGAAACGGCTAAAAGAACAGGAGCGGTTGTAAAAGGTCCCGTTCCGCTACCGACTAAAATAGAGAGATTTGATGTGCTGCGATCACCGCATGTAAATAAAACGTCAAGAGATCAATTTGAAATAAGAACGCACCTTAGATTAATGGATATTATTGATCCGACGGATAAAACGGTTGACGCATTGATGAAGTTGGATTTGCCCGCAGGCGTGGATGTTGAGATCAAGCTGTAAAAATATTGCGAAAAACGGTTTCTGAAAGAGGATAAAAATGAGCTTAGGTTTAATCGGCCGAAAGATCGGTATGACACGATTATTTACTGAAAATGGAGATAGTTTGCCAGTGACAGTTATCGATGTTTCTGACAATCGTGTTACTCAGATAAAGAAATTAGAAACTGATGGGTATGCTGCGGTGCAATTGTCATTTGCCAAGAAGAAGGCAAACAGAACAAATAAAGCAATGGCAGGACATTTTTCAAAGGCAGGTGTAGAAGCTTGTGCCGTTGTGAAAGAATTTAGAGTAAAAAGTGAAGCTGAGATAGCGCATTTGCAAAGCGGAGAAGGTATTAAAAACGATATCTTTGCAGTGGGGCAAAAAGTAGATATATCTGGTGTTACGATAGGAAAAGGCTTTGCGGGTACTATAAAATTGCATCACTTTTCATCGAATAGAGCGAGTCACGGCAATTCGAAAGCACACAGAAAACCAGGTTCAATCGGCATGGCGCAAGATCCCGGACGTGTTTTCCCGGGGAAACGAATGGCCGGTCATATGGGAAATGTGAAAAGAACGACACAGAATCTTGAGATATTAAAAATTGATAACGAGAGAAATCTGTTATTGATTAAAGGTGCGATACCAGGCTCCAAAGGCGGTTATGTGATAGTCCGCTCAAGTATCAAGGCGCGAAGTTAAATAAATAAAATCTACAATAGAGCACTCAAGTAATGGAACTAAAGCTTATTGGCGCGAAAGATCAGAAACAATCAAATATCGATGTTTCTGATGATCTATTCAATCGAGAATATAATGAATCGCTTGTGCATCAAGTGGTTACATCTTATTTGTCAAATGCACGTAGTGCGACGCGGGCACAGAAAGGTCGATCCGAAGTGGCAAAATCGACACGTAAGCCGTGGAGGCAGAAAGGTACAGGACGAGCTCGGGCAGGTATGGCGTCAAGTCCGATATGGCGAGGTGGTGGAAAAATATTTCCCAATAGTCCCGATGAGAATTATCGGAAGAAAATTAATAAAAAGATGTACCGTGCAGGAATGAGTGTAATATTGTCACAATTGATTAGAGATGGGCGCTTATTGGTGATCGATACATTAAGTGCGGATACTCATAAAACAAAATCATTTGTTAATCAGCTGAATTCGCTGGGATTGAAAGAGGTTGTTATAGTGACTGGAGAGTTAGATAGCAATTTATATTTATCTTCAAGAAATGTACCGCATGTTTATGTAACAGAAGTCCAAAACGTAGATCCTGTCAGTTTAGTGAAATTTGAAAAAGCGCTTTTTACTGTAGATGGAATACGTAAGATCGAGGAGCTTTTGGCATGAATTTAATAGAGCAAGAACGATTGTTAAAAGTGATTATTGGACCTTATGTCTCCGAGAAGGCGACTTTTCTAGGCGAGAAAAATAATCAAACCGTATTCAAAGTGGCGACTGATGCAACTAAGAATGAAATAAAAGCGGCGGTAGAGATGTTATGGAAAGATCAGGCAATAAAAGTTGAGAGTGTTCAGACCATAAATGTGAAGGGCAAAAAAAAGAGATTTGGAAGATTCTTTGGTAAAAGAAGCGATTGGAAGAAAGCGGTCGTTAATATTACAAAGGGCCAGGAATTGAATTTCTCCAACTTATCGAGTATTGAGACGAAATAATGGATCTTGTTAAATTAAAACCAACATCGCCGGGACGCAGAGCGGTTGTAAGATTAATAAATAAAGATTTGTACAAAGGCCGACCTCAGAAAGGTCTGGTAGAAAAGCAATCCAAGACAGCGGGTCGTAATCACTATGGAAGAATTACAACCAGACATCGTGGAGGCGGGCATAAGCAGCATTATCGAGTAATCGATTTTAAACGAAACAAAGATGATGTTGATGCAATAGTTGAGCGTATAGAATACGATCCAAATAGAACGGCTAACATTGCCTTAATATGCTATAAGGATGGAGAAAGACGATATATTATCGCGCCAAAAGGATTGGCGGTGGGTACAAAGATAAGTAGCGGAAAGAATGCGCAAATAAAAGTGGGTGATGCATTGCCGCTAAGAAATATTCCAATGGGAACGATCATTCATTGCGTTGAACTACTGCCGGGTAAGGGGGCGCAGTTGGCTCGTTCAGCGGGATCTTCGGTTCAATTGCAGGCACGCGAAGGAAATTATGCGCAAATAAAATTGCGCTCTGGAGAAATGCGCAAAGTTCATATCGATTGCCGCGCAACCATCGGCGAAGTTGGTAACGCGGCGCATAATCTAAAATCCATTGGCAAAGCCGGTGCAGTGAGATGGAGAGGGATCAGACCGACGGTTCGCGGTGTGGCAATGAATCCAATCGACCATCCACATGGCGGCGGCGAAGGTAGAACATCGGCTGGGCGACACCCGGTGAGTCCGTGGGGTACGCCTGCTAAAGGTTATCGCACCAGAAACAACAAGCGCACCGAACAAATGATAGTGCGTCATCGGTATTCTAAGAAGGGATAAGAAATGGCACGTTCGATAAAAAAAGGCCCTTATATTGATGCGAATTTGATTGCAAAAGTCGAAAAAGCTCGCGCAAGCAACGATAAAAGACCTATCAAAACATGGTCGCGCGCATCTACGATCATACCTGATTTCATAGGCTTTACGATTGCGGTACATAACGGTAAGCAACATATTCCAGTGTTCGTCACAGAGAATATGATTGGTCATAAATTTGGTGAATTTTCGTTGACTCGCACTTTTAAAGGGCATGCCGGCGACAAGAAAGCGGTAGCGAAACGGTAGAGGATGAAATGGAAACAACTGCAATACTGCGTGGAGCTCGTTTGTCAGCACAAAAGGGAAGATTGGTGGCCGATCAAATAAGAGGATTGTCGATCGAGAAGGCTTTAAATATCTTGGCGTTTAGTCCGAAAAAGGGTGCGGCAATCATCAAAAAATTACTGGAATCCGCTGTGGCAAATGCAGAGCACAATGATGGTGCCGATATTGATGAGCTTAAGGTGGCAGAGATTCTGGTTGACCAAGGTGCTGTGATGAAGAGAACAAGCGCTCGGGCAAAAGGAAGAGGAAATAGGATCAGTAAGCCGACATGTCATATCGTACTAAAAGTAAGTGACGGATCAATTGAGGCGAGATAAAAGGCAATAATAATGGGACAAAAAATACATCCAACGGGATTCCGATTATCAATTCAAAGAAATTGGTCGTCGAAATGGTACGCAAATAGTAGTAATTTTGCGACGATGCTTAATGAGGACATTAAAGTTAGGGCCTTTCTGAATGAAAGACTTAAAGGGGCATCTGTTGGAAGAATATTGATAGAAAGACCATCAAAAAATGCGAGGATAACGATCTTCAGTTCACGGCCCGGTGTTGTCATAGGGAAAAAGGGTGAGGATATTGAAGTATTGCGCAATGAATTGCAAAAAAGAATGGGGGTTCCTGTTCATGTCAATATCGAGGAAATACGCAAACCGGAATTAGATGCGCAATTGATAGCGGATAATATTGCACAGCAATTAGAAAAGAGAATCATGTTTCGGAGAGCGATGAAGCGCGCTATGCAAAATGCGATGAGATTAGGCGCTCAAGGTATTAAAATAATGAGTTCTGGAAGATTAAATGGCATCGAAATTGCCAGAACTGAATGGTATCGAGAAGGCAGAGTTCCATTACATACATTGCGGGCGGATTTAGATTATGGAACTTCCGAAGCAAAAACGACATACGGAATTATAGGAATTAAGGTGTGGATATTCAAGGGAGAATTTATTGGTCGTGATGATCAAAGTTCATCTGTGGCTTCTCCGAATAGTCCTGATACTGAAAAAAAGAAATCAAGTAAAAAGAATCAATTTTCGCTGACCGGTGTTTCTGATAATAAAGGCGAGCAGGATACTATAAATTGATATAGTAAATATTTAGGTGCGCAACGTGATAAATTTAAACATAAACTTTGTAAGTTCCGAGGGTAAATATGCTTCAGCCTGCTAGAACTAAATATAGAAAACAACAAAAAGGTAGAAATACCGGTGTTGCGCTTAGAGGAGCGAAAGTTAGCTTTGGTGAGTTCGGACTAAAAGCGATAGAAAGAGGGCGTCTGACTTCGCGCCAAATTGAGGCTGCTCGAAGAGCGATGACCAGGCACATCAAGAGAGGCGGACGTATTTGGATAAGGATTTTTCCCGATAAACCAATATCGCGGAAACCCGCCGAAGTGCGAATGGGTAATGGTAAAGGGAGTCCTGAATATTACGTAGCAGAAATACAGCCGGGTAAGGTTTTGTATGAAATGGATGGCGTTAATGAAGAATTAGCGAAAGAGGCTTTTAGATTGGCTGCTGCTAAATTGCCGATTAAGACTATGTTTACAATAAGACAATTGGGCTAATCTGAAATGAAGGCAAGCGAATTAAGAAATCTGCAAGTACACGAATTGGATAAAGAGCTTATCTCCTTATTAAAAACACAATTTGTGCTTAGAATGCAATTAGCAACTCAGCAAATTAGCAATACAAAACAACTAAAAGCTACGAGAAAAGATATTGCGCGAGTAAAGACCATCCTAACTCAGAAAAAAACGAATCATGTCTAACGCTAAATTACGTCGAACATTAAGTGGGAAAGTTACAAGTAACAGTATGGATAAAACTGTAACGGTTTTGGTGGAAAGGCGACTAAAACACCCGCTATATGGTAAGTACATTACCCGCTCAAAGAAATATCACGCGCATGTAGAAGAAAAATTGAATATTGGCGATTTAGTGATAATTGAAGAATGCCGTCCGTTATCCAAAACGAAAAATTGGATAGTAATTAAGCAGTCATAGAAAATGCTTTCCATTGCCAGATTCGACTAATCGGAAAGTATATATTTTGACTACTATAAAAAGGTAATAAAACAAATGATTCAGATGCAATCAATATTAAAAGTGGCGGATAATACAGGCGCTCGCTCAATAATGTGCATTAAGGTACTTGGCGGTTCGAAAAGGCAATATGCCGGAATCGGAGATGTTATAAAAGTCAGTATTAAAGATGCAGCTCCAAGAGGTAGGGTAAAAAAAGGAGAGATTTATAATGCGGTTATCGTCCGAACTGCGAAAGGCGTAAGGAGAATAGACGGCTCACTTTTAAAATTTGATGATAATGCGGCAGTTCTGTTAAATAATAAATACGAACCAATCGGTACGCGGATTTTTGGTCCTGTAACCAGAGAATTAAGAAATGCGCGATTTATGAAGATTGTTTCGCTAGCTCCTGAAGTTTTATAGTAGCAAGGTATATATATGCGTAAACTAAAGAAAGGCGATAGTGTAACGATCATCGCAGGCAAGGATAAAGGAAAGACGGGATCAATTCTTCGATTTGTAGGTGTTGATCGGGTCGTCGTGCAAGGTATCAATTCAATTAAGAAACACGAAAAACCTAATCCAAGTAAAGGGATAACTGGCGGCATAATTGCAAAAGAAGCTTCGGTGCATATTTCTAATGTTGCCATATATAACTATGTCTCAAAAAAAGCGGACAAGGTTGGATTTATGATTGACGATGATAAAAATAAATATCGCGTATTTAAATCAACTGGCGAGAGCATAGAAGTATAACGAAGGAAGTAATAAAAATGTCTAGATTACAAGAATATTACCAAGCTACTATCACGAAACAGTTGATTGAGCAATTTAAATATAAATCACCGATGGAAGTGCCAAGAATAACTAAAATTACACTTAATATTGGACTGGGAGAGGCGACTGCGGATAAGAAAGTCATAGAACATGCACTTTCTGATATGACAAAAATTAGCGGTCAGCGCCCAGTTATAACAAAAGCGAAAAAATCTATCGCGACTTTTAAAGTGCGGCAGGATTATCCGATTGGATGTATGGTGACGCTTCGACGAGTACGGATGTATGAGTTTCTTGATAGATTAATAACAGTCGCAATTCCGAGAATTCGTGATTTTAGAGGAATATCGGGAAGATCATTTGATGGAAGAGGCAACTATAATATGGGAATAAAAGAACAAATAATTTTTCCAGAAATCGATTACGATAAAATAGATTCGTTAAGAGGTATGAATATATCTATTACAACAAGTGCAAAAAGCGATATCGAAGCTAAGGCGTTACTTGCTGCGTTTAGCTTTCCTTTTAAGAATTGAGGATGATATGGCCAAATTAGCACTTATTAATAGAAACCTAAAGAGACAAAAGATTGTGCAGAAATATTCAAGGCTAAGACAATCTTTGAATGACATTATTAGGAATAGCAAAATAAGCGAAGATGAGCGATTAAGCGCAAGATTAAAATTACAAAATTTGCCGAAGGACTCTAGTCCTGTTCGGTTGAGAAATCGTTGTACTTTGACGGGTAGGCCGAGAGGAGTTTATTCAAAATTCGGACTAGGAAGAAATAAATTGCGAGAAATAGCAATGAGCGGAAAAATACCCGGAATAATAAAAGCAAGCTGGTAAACGAATTATTTTAAGAAGATTCAGAGAAGAGAATTGATATTATGTCTATGAGTGATCCAATAGCTGACATGCTGACGAGAATCCGCAATGCACAGCAAGCGAAAAAGCTAACAGTACAAATGCCGAATTCAAAAATGAAGCTATCGATCGCGAAGGTATTAAAGGATGAGGGATATATAGAGAGCTTTGATATCGTTAAGGATAATGAAAAGGCTGCATTGGTAATTACGCTTAAATATTTTCGCAATAATCCGGTAATAGAAAAAATAACTAGAATTAGTAAACCGGGATTAAGAATTTACAAATCAAAGCCTGATTTACCTCAAATTATGAATGGACTGGGCATTACGATCGTATCGACTTCAAAAGGTGTTATGACCGAACGCAAGGCAAAACAGGAAGGCGTTGGTGGTGAACTTATTTGCTTTGTGGTTTAAAGGAAAACAGACATGTCGCGTGTAAGTAAGAATCCAATATTTGTTCCGGCGAACGTAGAAGTGAGTATATCGCCTTTATTGGTAACCATAAAAGGCCCGTTAGGCGTACTCAGTCAAACGATATCGAATGATTTATTGAGTCTTGAGCTAAAAGATAATTATTTGAGCATCAAGAAAGAGATAGAAACAAAAGAATCGGATGAAATATCCGGCACCGTAAGAGCGCTGCTAGCGAATATGGTGAAAGGCGTTACAGCCGGATTTGAAAAAAAATTATTGCTAGTTGGAGTAGGTTATAGAGCGCAAGCTGCGTCGAATAAGTTGAATTTGGCGTTAGGTTATTCGCACCCAATTGACCACCTTATTCCCGAAGGAATAAAGGTTGAAACGCCTACGCAAACTGAAATTATTATCAAAGGCATTGATAAGCAAAAAGTTGGTCAGGTAGCAGCAGATATCCGTTCATACAGAAAGCCTGAGCCTTATAAAGGCAAAGGTATCCGTTATGCCGATGAATCAATAATTCTTAAAGAAACTAAGAAAAAATAGTTATAGTTGATATAGATATGCCAAATCTAAAAAATAAAAGAAGTGCTCGTGCAAAGAAAACCAGAATTCTGATAGCGAATTCTGGAAATATCAGACTTTCGATACATCGAAGCAATTCGCATATTTATGCGCAATTGATAGATGATAAAAATAGTAAAACGGTTACGTCGGCGTCATCACTAGAACTAAAGAATGAAGGGAAAAAGAACCCCGGCGGTAATGTTGCCGGTGCGGCTATCATCGGTAGAAAAATCGCAGAAAAAGCTAAGGAATTTGGAATTTCTAAGATAGCTTTCGATAGATCTGGATATAAATATCATGGAAGAATAAAAGCTCTTGCTGAAGCGGCTCGAGAGAATGGATTAATATTCTAAAAGGTTTAAAGATGAGCAAAATGGTTAAAGCAAGTGCTAAAGCGGTTCTGGCAGAAGAAAGCGCAGATAGTCTACGTGAGAAAATGGTATCGATTAATCGCGTAACTAAGGTTGTCAAAGGTGGTAGAATACTTGGTTTTGCAGCGCTTACTGTTGTCGGGGACGGGGACGGCGGCGTTGGAATGGGTAAAGGAAAATCGCGCGAGGTTCCGGTTGCAGTTCAAAAAGCAATGGATGAAGCAAGAAAGCGGATGGTAAAGATTAAGCTGAAAGGCGGAACTATCTATCATCCTATCACTGCATCGCATGGCGCTGCCAAGGTGTACATGCAGCCAGCGCCGGAAGGTACTGGAATTATTGCTGGTGGTCCTATGCGAGCAATTTTTGAAGTGATGGGAATGACTAATATATTAGCAAAATGTATAGGATCAACTAATCCATATAACGTAGTCAGAGCGACGCTGAAAGGATTAAGTTCGATGAATACTCCGGCGGATATTGCGGCTAAGCGCAATAAAACTGTCAAAGAAATATTAGGACAAGAAAATGGCTGATGGAAATAAATCGAGTAACGGATCAATTAAAGTTACGCTGATTAAAAGCATAATTGGCACAAAACAATCCCATAGAAAAACGATTCAAGGATTGGGCTTAAAGAAATTAAATAGCCATTCAGTGTTGAAAGATACGCCAGCAATACGTGGCATGATAAATAAAGTCAGTTACTTAATTAAATGTGAATAATTTTATGCATCTAAATGAGATTTCACCTGGCAAGGGTTCTAAGAAGCAAAAGATAAGAGTTGGACGCGGCATCGGTTCCAATTTTGGTAAAACTTGTGGAAGAGGACATAAAGGCCAAAAATCGCGTTCTGGGGGCTTTCATAAGACCGGATTCGAGGGCGGGCAAATGCCAATACAGCGGCGTTTACCGAAGCGGGGTTTCGTGTCATCGACCAATGCTAATTCTGTAAAGCTTAGAGTGTCTGTACTTAATATTATCCAAGAAGATGTGATTTCTGCAGAAACGCTAGTGAAATATAACTTAGTATCTGCAAAAACCAAAAATATAAGATTTTATAAATCTGGGAATCTGGATAAAAAAATAACGATTGAAGGAATAAAAGCATCGTTGGGTGTAAAGAAGATGATCGAATCTTATGGTGGAAATATTTTATAGGCATATGAGAGTAAATTAGGTTTATATGTCAACTAAAAATGTCGATAAATTTGCGGATTTAAAAAGACGTCTGTTGTTTCTTTTGCTGGCCTTGATAGTCTATAGAATTGGGGCTCATGTGCCAGTGCCTGGAATTGATCCTGTCATTTTAAAAGATTTGTTTGAGTCGCAAGAAAATGGTGTTCTGGGGATGTTTAATATGTTCTCAGGCGGCGCTTTATCTCGTTTTTCAATTTTTGCACTGGGGATAATGCCGTATATTTCTGCATCGATTATTATGCAGTTAGGTACTGTGGCGGTTCCATACTTAGAGCAGCTTAAAAAAGAAGGCGAATCTGGCAGAAGAAAAATTACACAATATACGCGGTATGGTACACTCGTTCTGGCTTTTGTGCAGAGTTATGGTATTTCTATAGCGCTACAGGCACAAGCGGGATTGGTTATAAATCCAGGCAATATGTTTACCGCTACTACAATCATAACACTGGTTACGGGAACCATTTTTTTGATGTGGCTTGGTGAGCAAATAACAGAGCGTGGAATCGGTAATGGAATTTCCTTAATAATATTTGCCGGTATTGCGGCTGGTCTTCCAAGCGCTATTGGAGGAACGCTTGATTTGGTGAGTACTGGGTCAATGCATTTCTTAATAGCATTGGCAATATTTATTGCTGCTGCGGTTGTAACGGCATTTGTGGTTTTTGTGGAAAAAGGACAAAGAAGAATTCTGGTGCATTATGCGAAACGTCAAGTAGGGCAAAAAGTCTACGGTGGGCAGAGTTCTCACTTGCCTTTAAAGATAAATATGGCAGGTGTAATTCCCCCAATATTCGCTTCTAGTATCATTTTATTTCCTGCTACATTAGCTGGATGGTTCTCTAGTAATGATTCTCTGATTTTTTTAAAGGATATAAGCTCTGCATTGTCGCCCGGGCAACCGGTTTATGTGATTTTGTATGTGGTGATGATTATATTCTTTTGTTTTTTCTATACCGCTTTGGTTTTTAATCCAAAAGAAACTTCGGATAATCTTAAAAAGAGCGGTGCGTTTATACCAGGAATTCGTCCGGGTGAACAAACAACACGATATATTGAGAAAATTATATTAAGACTCACATTAGCCGGATCGATTTATGTTTCACTCGTTTGTCTTTTGCCAGAATTTTTGATATTGACATGGAACGTCCCTTTTTATTTTGGAGGTACTTCACTTTTAATCATTGTAATTGTGACAATGGATTTTATGTCGCAAGTGCAGTCCCATGTCATGTCTTCGCAGTATGATAGTTTGTTGAAAAAAGCAAATTTTAAAACCAGTAATACTAAACCTAGTTAAATCGTTGATGGCAAAAGAAGAAACCATACAAATGCAGGGGGAGATACTTGAAACATTGCCCAATGCGACTTTTCGAGTGAAGTTAGAAAATGGACATATTGTTTTAGGACATATTTCCGGCAAAATGCGAATGCATTACATCCGTATTTTGCCTGGAGATAAAGTTACCGTTGATTTGACTCCTTATGACCTGACAAAAGCAAGAATTACTTTTAGGGCTAAGTAATTAATTCTGCTATTTTTTTATTTTTTTGGATTAACAAAATGAAAGTAAATGCTTCTGTGAAAAAAATTTGTCGAAATTGTAAAATTATTCGACGCAATCGAGTCGTTCGCGTAATTTGTACTGATCCTCGCCATAAACAGCGACAAGGCTAGTGAGAAATTTTATTTTTGAGGGACATTAAATGGCGCGCATTGCTGGTGTAAATATTCCTAATAACCAACATGTTGTAATCGCGCTTACGGCGATTTACGGCATTGGAAATTCTATCTCCAAGAAGATATGTAATAATATTGGGATTGAGTCGACAAAAAAAATAAACGAATTAAGCGATCAACAAATAGAAAAACTGAGAGATCAGGTATCGAAGTTTACTGTCGAAGGCGATCTGAGAAGAGAAATCTCTATGAATATAAAGAGATTAATGGATCTTGGTTGCTATCGCGGCTTACGTCATCGCCGAGGATTGCCGGTTAGAGGACAAAGAACTAGAACAAATGCAAGAACTCGGAAAGGTCCACGTAAGGCAATACGTGCAAGATAAGCTATTAGGTTGATTTCAGGAAATATTATGAATAAAGCTGCAGGAAGAGTTAAGAAGAAAATAAAAAAGAATGTTTCAGAAGGGATAGCACATATACATGCATCTTTTAATAATACCATTGTGACTATTACTGATAGGCAAGGGAATGCTCTGTCTTGGGCGACTTCTGGCGGTGCTGGTTTTAAAGGATCCAGGAAAAGCACCCCTTATGCTGCTCAAGTTGCAGCGGAAACCGCAAGTAAAATAGCGATTGATAGCGGTGTAAAGAATCTTGAAGTAAGGGTTAAAGGACCAGGTCCTGGGAGGGATTCTGCCGTTAGAGCACTCAATGCCGCGGGATTTAAAATTTCCAGTATATCTGACGTGACGCCTGTACCTCATAATGGCTGTCGCCCACCTAAAAAACGCCGAATTTAAGGAGAATCTCATTGGCTAGAAATCTTGCACCTAAATGTAAACAATGTCGAAGAGAAGGTGAAAAGCTTTTTCTCAAAGGCGTTAAGTGTTTTTCTGATAAATGTGCCATTGAACGCCGAAATTATCCTCCTGGTCAGCATGGACAAAAGAAAGGGCGATTGTCTGATTACGGAGTTCAATTAAGAGAAAAACAAAAAGTCAGAAGAATATATGGTGTGCTTGAGAAGCAATTTCGCCGTATTTACAAAGCTGCGGATAGATCTCGCGGAATTACTGGCGATAATTTGCTGCAGGCACTGGAATGTCGGCTAGATAACATTGCATATCTGATGGGATTTGGTTCTTCCAGAGCAGAGGCTAGGCAGATTGTCAGACATAACTGTATTCTGGTAAATGGAAAGAGTATCAATATTCCGGCATATTTAGTTAAGAATGGAGATGTCGTAGAAGTATCCACTAAGGCAAAAAATCAATTGAGAATTAAAGCTTCGTTGGATGCCGCAAATAATCGTAATTTCCCTTCATGGATTGATATGAATATAAAAGAGATGAAAGGAGTATTTAAGAATCGACCTGATCGTGCTGATCTGTCTTCAACGATTAATGAATCATTAGTAGTTGAATTGTATTCAAAATAACCTTTAAGTAACTATAAGTATTTATACTAACTATGCTGGATACTGAATTATTAACTCCGCGCATTATCGATGTTCAGAACATTTCTCCATTGCATGCTCGTATCGTGATGGAGCCTTTTGAACGAGGCTATGGCCATACGCTAGGTAATGCATTGCGTAGAATTTTATTGTCATCAATGGTTGGATATGCGCCAACTGAGGTGAAAATAGCTGGGGTAGTACATGAATACTCTTCGCTTGAAGGTGTTCAGGAAGATGTGGTTGATATTTTGCTGAATTTAAAAGGCGTAGTCTTAAAGTTGCACAATAAGGACGAGGCTATAATTACTTTAAACAAAAGCGGCAAAGGTATCATTACTGCTGGAGATATTGAAACTGGACATGATGTCGAGATTATTAATCCAGAACATGTCATAGCACACTTAACTTCCGATACGGCAATTACCATTCAAATCAAAATTGAAAAAGGGCGAGGTTATGTTCCTGCCACTGTCAAGAGATCGAAGAATAGTGATAGCAGCATCGGTACATTATATTTGGATGCCTCTTTCAGTCCTATACGGCGAGTGAGTTACGCAGTCGAGAGTGCTCGTGTAGAGCAAAAAACAGACCTTGATAAATTGATTATCGATTTGGAAACGAATGGAGTTGTTGAGCCTGAAGAAGCAATAAGATATGCATCGCGTGTGTTAGTTCAACAGTTATCGGTATTCGCCGATTTAGAAAGCACTCCGCTTCCGAAGGAAAAACCGCAAACACCGCAAATTGATCCGATATTGCTGCGGCCAGTCGATGATCTTGAATTGACCGTGAGATCAGCAAATTGCCTAAAAGTTGAAAATATCTATTACATTGGAGACCTTATTCAGCGCACTGAGGCTGAGTTATTGAGAACTCCTAATCTGGGAAGAAAATCTTTAAATGAAATCAAAGAAGTATTGGCTGCCAGAGAACTGACACTTGGAATGAAATTAGACAACTGGCCACCACCTAATTTAGAGAATAATACAAAGGATTCGAATCATGCGACACAGTAATGCATTTAGAAAGCTAAATAGATCAAGCAGCCATAGATCTGCAATGTTTAGGAACATGACAAATTCCTTGTTGAGGCATGAGATTATTAAAACGACTTTGCCTAAAGCAAAGGAATTACGTCGTTTTGTTGAGCCGATGATCACTTTGGGAAAGACTGCAACATTAGCAAATCGCCGCATTGCTTTTGATCGATTGCGTGATCGTGATATGGTCGTAAAACTTTTTGCTGATTTGGGTCCGCGCTATACCTCTAGACCAGGGGGGTATGTGAGAATACTCAAGTATGGATACCGTAAAGGAGATAATGCGCCAATGGCATTGGTCGAATTAGTCGATAGACCGATAGTGGGTTCAGATGCCCCGGAAACGGAAGACGCGTGATAAATTTGGAATAGAATACTGATTCAGATTGTAAAAATCGATGAATCAGACAGCGCTGTCGATTTTGCGTCTTTTGTCCGATGGCGCTTATCATTCACTACATTCACTAGCTGAACGATTGGAAATTTCCGAGAAGCTGGTATCAAGAATCTTGAATGAGCAGATTTCGTCTGATATCGGTCTGATTGCGTCGAAGGATTTTTGTTATTGTTGGAAAAGTCCGATTCAATGGCTTGATAAAAACGCCATACGGGCTAATAAAAGCGATAGACACAACATTGATATTCAGCTATTTGATTGCATCGGTTCTACCAATGATTATTTAATCGATTCGATAAAAAAAAACCTTTAAGCAATCATCCGATACAAGTTGTTGCGGCAGAAGTCCAGATGCATGGGCGTGGCCGCATGCAGAGGAAATGGCTTAGTGGTTTAGGGGCTGGGCTTACGTTCTCGTTAAAATGGACTTTCCCCTCTACAGTTGTTAACTTACCCTCTCTCAGTTTATTAATTTCTCTTGCGGTTATCCGAGCACTCAGACGGTGCGCTCCGGTTGACGTCAAAGTTAAGTGGCCAAACGATATTATTTGCGGCTCAAAAAAATTGGCTGGCATTTTAATCGAAGGGCGGCACGATGCTGCGACGGGAGCCTTTGTTGCAATCATCGGGATTGGCATCAATTTTAAGCTTCCAAATGAAATTAAGCTCGGTATCGCTAAAGAAGCGACGGATTTGTTTGAAATAACCGGTCAAATACTGGATCGTAATTTGATTCTCGGCGTATTGCTCGATGAATTGATTGATATATTGAAGAGATTTGAAGTATCTGGATTTGCGCCATTCAAGATCGGATGGATTAATCATCATGCATATCAAGGAAAATCGGTTAAATTGCTGATGCCTAATAACGAGGAAGTCTTTGGAACGATAACCGGAATAAACGATGACGGCTCCCTTTGTTTGCAAACTACAGCCGGAACTCGATCTTTTTCGGTTGGTGAAATCTCGTTGCGGGATTTGCAATAATCATGCAGCGGATATTGACGATCGATTCTGGAAATTCAAATATTAAATGGGGGTTATTTGAAGATGGATTGCTGGTAAAGAGCAATTGCGTGCCGTGCGAAAGTGCGGATTTGCTTGGCACCGAGTTTGCGCAGCTACCGGACCCGGATTCGATAATTGTTGCTCATGTGGCACGCAGATCGATCAGAACCAAACTGATTAAATTACTATCGATTTGGCGTATTAAAATTCATTGGCTTCGAGCGGAGGCGCTGCAATGCGGCGTGCGCAATGGCTATATGAGACCCAGTCAATTAGGCAGCGATCGATGGGCAGCGTTGATCGCCGCTTGGCAATTACACCATCAATCTTGCCTGGTGATTAATGCCGGTACTGCGATGACGATCGATGCGCTATCTGACTCGGGAGAACACTTAGGTGGCATTATTTTGCCGAGCGCTTATTTGATGGCAAATTGCCTTTCTCGAGGTACGCAGCTGCCGCACATTGAATCGGGTGAGTTTGTCATTTTTCCTGTTGATACATCCGGTGCGATATATTCCGGCACAATCCAAGCGTTGGTCGGTGCTATTGATCGAATGTATAATTCACTGGCCAGCAGAGTAAATCATGCCAACAGTCGATGTATCGTTAGTGGTGGCGGTGCGCATGCTATTATTCCTCACATTCAATATCCTTATCAATTTATCGAATTCTTGGTTCTAAACGGATTGGCTCTGATTGCCGGAGAAATTCAAGATAATCGAACATAACAACAGAGGCTGCACTGCGCATGGCTTTATTTCAGGATGTGAGTTTTTTTACGTCGGTAAATGATGCAAGAGACTTACCGGAGAGTCAATGTATTGAAATTGCATTTGCAGGGCGTTCCAATGCTGGGAAATCGAGTGCGATAAATACCATCACCAATCGAAACCGTTTGGCTTTTGTTAGTAAAACCCCGGGCCGTACGCAGCATATTAATTTCTTTCAGATGAATCCGAATCTATATTTTGTCGATTTGCCCGGCTATGGATATGCTAAAGTACCTGAATCGATACGACTGCACTGGCGGCGCTTGTTGAGCGAATATCTGCAAACACGATCTGCATTGAAGGGATTAGTTTTGATCATGGATATACGTAATCCGTTCAAGCCGCTCGATATGCAGATGCTCGATTGGTTTACACCGACAGGAAAGGACGTGCATATTTTACTAACCAAAGCAGATAAGTTAAGTAAATTACGCGCAAAAAATACTTTATTCGAAGTATCTCAGTTTTTGAAAAAAACATACCCGAATGTCAGTGTACAATTATTTTCCAGTCTGATCCCGAGCGGAGTCGAAGATGCATTGACAGTGATTAATCGATGGTCCGACGCAAAAGAATTATACAAAAGCCCTCCGCTGGTATTGCCAGGCGAAAAAAACCCGGTTAAAAGGGGATTAAAACCGGGTAACTACCTTAATATCACTTAAGGCCCTGTCTTAGGGAGGGAGGACAGGGGGACGATCAAGATGTCCATTAATAAGAGCATGCTTTGCGTGAATTAGTTCCCAACGTTTCTTTATATCGATATATTTTTTATGATTTCTGTGAGTAAATTTCCGCAACGAAGAATGCGTCGCATGCGCCGCGATAAATTTTCCCGGCAATTGATGCAAGAAAGTTATTTGCGTGCCGACGATTTGATATATCCGGTTTTTGTCTTGGATGGAAAACAGCGCAGCGAGAATGTTAAGTCCATGCCGGGTGTTGTTAGGCAAAGCGTCGATCTTCTATTATTTCAAGCCGAGCGATGCTTGCAGCTTGGAATACCGGCGCTTGCTATTTTTCCCGTAATTGACACCGAGTTGAAAAATCTATCGGCCAGTGAAGCCTATAATCCGAATGGATTGGTGCCTCGCGTGGTCATGGAGCTGAAAAAAAACTTCCCGGAATTGGGCGTGATTACCGATGTTGCGTTAGATCCTTATACCAGCCACGGCCAGGATGGTTTAATCGATCAATCCGGTTATGTATTGAATGATGAAACGATTGAAGTGTTGTGTAAGCAAGCGGTTGCGCATGCGCAAGCCGGTGCCGATGTGGTGGCGCCTTCCGATATGATGGACGGGCGCGTTGCGGCTATCCGAGGCAGCTTAGATAACCAAAAATTCATTCACACCCGGATTCTGGCGTATTCTGCAAAATATGCTTCGAGTTTTTATGGCCCGTTCCGTGACGCGGTTGGATCGGCTGCGAATCTTGGTGCAGGCAATAAATATACCTACCAGATGGATCCGGCGAACACCGATGAAGCGTTGTGGGAAGTCGGCTTGGATCTCGACGAAGGGGCCGATATGGTAATGGTGAAACCCGGCATGCCATATCTTGATATTGTCCGTCGTGTAAAAGATCAATACGGTGCGCCGACATTTGTGTATCAAGTCAGCGGCGAATATGCCATGCTTAAAGCTGCGGCGATGAATGGATGGTTGAATGAAGAAGCCTGCGTTTTGGAATCGCTGCTGGCTTTCAAGCGTGCCGGTGCGGACGGCATATTGACTTATTATGCAATTGACGCGGCGAATTGGTTGAAACACATTGAGTAATTCCAAGGTATCTTGGCCCGATCGAGTGCGTTTCGCTTATTGCACCTTATGGTTACATCACCCCAATCCTGGCCAATAATGACTATCCGGTAACGGGCGCTTGCCAAAAATCGCTTGTCCGACACGCACCACAGTAGCACCTTCTTCAATCGCCAGTTCGTAATCGCCCGACATACCCATTGACAGTTCGTCGAACGACAAGCCTGCGGGCGCTTCCTGGCGCAACATGGCTTGAATTTCGCGCATTTTGACGAAGCATTCGCGTACGCGGTCGTGATCGGAGGAGAAGATGGCCAGCGTCATCAGGCCTTTAATGCGCAGCGATGAGAACTGCGGCAGGTGTTGCACGAAATCGCGCACAGCTTCGGGGGGTAGGCCGAATTTGCTGGCTTCGCCGGAACTGTTGACTTGCACATAAACATTGATGGCGCGGCCTTCGTTTTGTAAGCGTTTGTCGAGTTC
This sequence comes from Nitrosomonas sp., assembly GCA_023257295.1. Classification (GTDB taxonomy): domain Bacteria; phylum Pseudomonadota; class Gammaproteobacteria; order Burkholderiales; family Nitrosomonadaceae; genus Nitrosomonas. The sequence goes on from JALRCN010000128.1 coordinate 32,332, forward strand.
TTCGGCGACTTTGAGACTGTCCAGTGCCTGGAATTCATTGGCGAAGCGGGCCAAGTATTTGGCTTTGTTGGTTTGCAGGTGGCCGATGATCGACCATTTGATGTCCAGATCGCTCAATTCTTCTGATTTCTCGCGCGCTTCCTGGATTTTGTTTTCGCCCATCTCAATGCAGCCTGCGGCAAAAGCGATGCGCAATCGTTCTGCTGGTACGGTTTTTGTAACGGGGAGCAGCCGCACGCTGGCAGGGTCGCGGCCGGCTTTTTTGCAAGCATCGGAAATGCGCTGCTTGACGGTGGCGATGTTGTTTTTGATATCGGTGAGTTGCTGTTCTGCGTTGAATTCCACGGCCTGCTCCTGTTGTTCGAGAATTTAATTTTTCCTGGATGCTTGATGGAAAACCATTTTCCATCGGTTGTTGCGATATTGCCAAATCGAGGTTCTGATCGATTCCGTGTTTCCGGCATCGGGTTGCCCGGTTCTTTGCAGCGAATAAATTGCCAGTACCGTATCCTGCCCCAATGCTTTAACCCGGAAATCCTTGAAGGCCCATTGCATATCGGGGTCTTTGCGCTTCAGCCATCCAACTGCGTCGTTTCGAGTATGAAGTTGTCCCCGGTTGTCGATTTCTTCAAAATTCTCCGCCAGCAATTCGTCGATCAGTCCGGGATGCGCCGTCAGATTGCTTTGCAGCAATTTAAGTTCCAGGCGCTGAATCAGCCCGGCGAGGGCACTCGATTCCATTTGTGACAGGGTTATTTGACCCGCATGCCCGGCTGTGCGCCGGAATCCGGTGACAGAACGAACAATTCACCGGGATTGCCGCCACCCGCAGCCAGCACCATGCCTTCCGACAGGCCGAATTTCATTTGGCGGGGCGCAAGGTTCGCGACCATCACCGTCAGGCGTCCTTTCAGTTGTTCCGGGTCATACGCGGATTTGATGCCGGCGAAAACCGTGCGTTGCTCGCTACCGATATCGAGCGTCAGCTTCAGTAATTTCTCCGCACCGGGTACATGTTCGGCGTTGACGATTCTGGCGATGCGCAGGTCGATTTTGCTGAAGTCGTCAATCGAAATCGTTTCGGCAATCGGCGTGACGGCATGCTGCTGTTTCTCGGCATGGCGTGCCGGAGATTCCGATGCCGGTGCGGCCAGGCTTTGCGTATTGGCGGCGATCAGCGCGTCGATTTGTTTAGCGTCGATGCGCGTCATCAAATGCTGATAGGCGTTGATCGCATGTCCCGCAGGCAACAATAAATCGGAAACCGGCTGATTGTTGCCGAGTTGCGGCCAGGTGAGCGGCGCGCAATTGAGAAACGCTTCAATCTGCTGCGCAGTGCCGGGCAGGATCGGCTTCAAATAGCGCGATAATAGGTAAAACAACTGGATCCCGAGACTGCAGGTGCGCTGCAAATCGTCGCTGCGATCCGGGTTCTTGGCGATTTCCCACGGCGCGAGGGCATGGATCATTTCATTGGCTTCGTCGGCGAATTTCATGATCTGACGGATTGCAGTGGAAAATTCACGTGCTTCAAACGCTTGTTCGATGACATCGGGGTGCCAGCTCGAAAAATGCTCGTTGATCATCACTTGCAAGGCTTGGTATTGCTCGTCGGCGACCAGTTTGCCGTCAAAGCGTTTGCTGATAAAACCGGCGCAGCGGCTGGCGATATTGATGAATTTACCGACCAGATCAGAATTGACGCGTGCGACGAAATCGTCCAGGTTCAGGTCGATGTCTTCCAGAGTGCTATTGAGCTTGGCGGCGTAGTAATAGCGTAGCCATTCGGGATTCAAGCTTTGATTCAGATAGCTCTCGGCAGTGATGAATGTGCCGCGCGACTTGCTCATTTTTTCGCCGTTCACGGTCAGAAAACCGTGCGCGAAAATTTTCGTTGGCGTGCGGTATCCGGCATTTTGCAGCATTGCAGGCCAGAACAGGGCGTGGAAGTACAAAATATCCTTGCCGATGAAGTGATACAGTTCGGCATTCGATTGCGGTTGCCAGAATTCATCGAATTGAATCTGTTCTCGTTCGCACAAATTCTTGAAGCTGCCCATGTAGCCGATCGGCGCATCGAGCCAGACGTAAAAATACTTGCCGGGTGCACCGGGAATTTCAAAGCCGAAATACGGTGCGTCGCGTGAAATATCCCAATCGGACAATTTGTTTTCCCCGGCTTCGCCGATCCATTCGCGCATTTTATTGGCGGCTTCCGGTTGCAAATGATCGCCGTCGCAAGCCCATTGCCGCAGAAAATCGGCGCAGCGCGGATCGGATAGGCTGAAAAAATAATGCTCGGACGATTTATTGACGGGTTTTGCGCCGGATACGGCAGAATACGGATTTTTCAGTTCTGTTGGCGTATACGCTGCGCCGCAGACTTCGCAAGAATCGCCATATTGATCCTTGGCGCCGCATTTCGGGCATTCGCCTTTGACGAAGCGATCCGGCAGGAACATGTTTTTGACCGGATCGTAGAGTTGCTCGATACTGCGTACTGCGATCAATCCCGCCGCTTTTAGCTTGCCGTAAATTTCTTCAGAAAAATGCCGCGTTTCAGGCGAATGAGTGCTGTAATAATTGTCAAACTCGATATGAAAGCCGGTAAAATCGCCGAAGTGCTCGGAATGAACGCGCGCAATCAGCGCCTCCGGCGTAATGCTCTCTTTTTCCGCACGCAGCATGATCGGCGTACCGTGGGTATCGTCGGCGCACACGTAGTAAACCGTATGCCCGCGCATTTTCTGGAAACGCACCCAAATGTCGGTCTGAATGTATTCCACCAAATGCCCCAAATGGATGCTGCCATTGGCGTAAGGGAGTGCGGAAGTGGCCAGGATTTTTCGCTTGTTCATTGACTATGCACAACTCGGATTGAATAAGTGGCAATTGTAACAAACTGTGTGCTTATTCCCGATATTTGTTACCATCCGATCCTTTAATGAACCATCGAAAAGGAAGTTTTTAGTGAGCATTACAGAGCAACAAGTACAAGCCGTTTTTTCTCAAACCATCGATCCGACCACCGGGAAAGATTATGTGTCGGGCAAGGCCGTGCAAGCGGTTCGCATCGAGCAAAACAATGTGAATGTGGAAATCGAACTCGGTTATCCGGCCAATAGCGTCAAAGGTGCGGTGCGGCAGCAAATTGCCGCTGCATTGCAAACCATACCCGACATCGGTTCGGTGCAAGTCGCCGTACACAGTAAAATCATCCCGCACAGCGTGCAGCGCGGCGTCAAATTGATTCCGGGCGTCAAGAATGTGATCGCGGTGGCATCGGGCAAAGGTGGGGTCGGAAAATCGGCAACAGCAGTGAATCTGGCGCTCGCTTTGGCAGCGGAAGGCGCGGTAGTCGGTATTCTGGATGCGGATATTTATGGCCCGTCGCAACCGCAAATGCTGGGGATTTCCAACCATCCCGATTCGCTCGACGGCAAAACAATGGAGCCGGTTGTCGCACACGGTATTCAAGCGATGTCGATCGGATTGCTGATCGACGTCGAAACACCGATGGTGTGGCGCGGCCCGATGGTCACGCAAGCATTGCTGCAGTTGTTGAACGATACCAACTGGAAGGATTTGGATTATTTGATCGTCGATTTGCCGCCCGGCACCGGCGATATTCAACTCACGCTGGCGCAAAAAATACCGGTCACCGGTGCGGTAATCGTAACCACGCCGCAAGATATCGCCTTGCTCGATGCACGCAAAGGACTCAAGATGTTTGAGAAAGTCGGCATTCCGATCTTGGGCATCGTAGAAAACATGAGTACGCATACCTGCTCGCAATGCGGGCATACCGAACCGATTTTCGGCACCGGCGGTGGCGAGAGAATGTGCAAGGATTACCAGGTGGAATTTTTGGGTGCGTTGCCGCTCGACATCAAAATCCGTGAACATACCGATACTGGAAAACCGAGCGTGGTGGCCGAGCCGGACGGCAAAATCGCCGAAACTTATCGCTTGATCGCACGCCGCATTGCCGTCAAAGTGGCCGAATCCGCCGAGGATCATTCGGAGTTGTTCGCTAAGATCATCATGGAAAACGATTAGGAAATAACGAGGATAGTGCACAATGACGATAAAATCGGATAAGTGGATACGCCGCATGGCACTTGAATGCGGCATGATCGAGCCGTTCGAGCCGAACCAAATTCGACATAAGGATAATCAACGCATCGTATCGTATGGCACTTCGAGTTACGGCTACGATATCCGTTGCTCGGATGAATTTAAGCTGTTCACCAATATCAATTCAACTATCGTTGATCCCAAGAATTTCGACTCCAATTCGTTTGTCGATGTCAAAGGCGATGTCTGCATCATTCCGCCGAATTCGTTCGCGTTGGCGCGAACGGTCGAATATTTCCGTATTCCGCGCAATATCTTAACCATTTGTTTGGGGAAATCCACTTATGCGCGTTGCGGTATCATCGTCAACGTTACGCCGTTTGAACCCGAATGGGAAGGTTACGTGACGCTGGAATTTTCTAACACCACGCCGTTACCAGCCAAAATATACGCCAATGAAGGCGTTGCGCAAGTGATCTTTTTTGAATCCGATGAGGTATGCGAAACCTCGTATAAGGATCGCGGCGGAAAGTATCAGGGCCAGCATGGTGTGACGTTGCCAAAGATCTGAAATGGCGAGAACGGAAAGTGTAAATGAGTTTAGCTGGAAGACGTAACTGGGTGAATAAAAAACGATTAAACTTTTTGTGAAATTTTTTATCTAATCGTCCATTATTGATATTTAATTAACACATTGTTTTAAATGGTTATTATTTAATAAAAAAAATGCTTGATTTACGGTGGATGCAGACTATAATGCGTGCAAAATTTACAATCGATATTTTAGATACTTTATTTAGCGAGAAGGAGGTCATCATGAGAAGCATCAAGAACTTTTTTGCCCCGGCTGATTTAGTTAACGTACATATTCCTGAAACGTAGATTTTTAGAGGAACGAACTCATGTCCAAGCGCTCTGCCATACTTCAAAAAGCTGAACAAGCCGAAGTTTTGTTTGATACCCATCCCGAAATTAGTTTGAATTTTGAGCATGTAAAAAATGCTCTGAAATCCGGTTACCACCGCCCTTTTTTATTGGTCGACAGCAATATCGTGCGACAAAAAGCACGACGATTTAAAGCTGCCATGCCGCGCGTGCGCCCCCATTATGCCGTTAAAGCCAATCCTGACGAACGCGTGCTGAGAACATTGATTGAGGAAGGTGTCGGTTTTGAGATTGCTTCTATCGCTGAACTTGATTTGTTGATGAAATTAGGTGTTCCTGCTGCGGAGATTTTTTATAGTAATCCGATGAAATCGCGGGCATATCTTGAGTATGCCGCAGCCAAAGGCGTCGAATGGTATGTGCTCGATAGCGTGGAAGAGTTGCGTAAAATCGTGAGTGTAAAGCCCGATGCCAAAATGTATTTACGCATCGATACACCGAACATCGGCAGCGACTGGCCACTGGCTGGTAAATTTGGCACCCACTTGGGTGATATCAGTGCGATTATCCAAGCAGCAGTTGAACTTAAAGCTGATCTTGCCGGTGTGACATTTCATGTCGGTTCGCAATGCCGCAATCCGCAAAATTGGCGCGTAGGTATTGAGCGTGCAGTTAAAGTTTTTGCCGAAATGCGGGAGGTCGGCTTGAATCCGCGATTGCTAAACATCGGCGGCGGTTATCCTGTCCGGCATGTTAAGCCGATTCCTTCGATTGAAGTGATTGCAGATGTCATTAACGAAGCCATTGCCAATCTGCCGGAAAACATTCGAGTGATGGCGGAACCCGGTCGTTACTTGGTATCCGATTCCGCATATTTTGTGTGTCGTGTTGTGGGAACCGCAACGCGCAACGAGAAGCGTTGGATTTATTGGGATGCGGGAATGTTCGGCGGCGTGATCGAAATGACCGAGGGATTGCGCTATGAAATTCTAACCGATCGCCAAGGTCCAATGATGCCATGGTCCGTTGCCGGTCCGACTTGCGATTCGGTCGATATTCTGACGCATGATTTAATGTTGCCAAGTGATATGCAGGAAGGCGATTTTATTTATATCCCGAACGCAGGAGCTTATACGACGGCTTATGCCAGCAATTTTAACGGCTTTCCTTTGCCGGATGTAAAAGTTATCTAATCTAATATGATGCTGTGCTCGGGGTAAACTTCCGTTTCCCCCGGGCATTTTATTGTCAATACGCATTTAACCGATATATTCGCGATAACACAATCGCTCCTTGCCATCCCGCATAGTTTTACAATTTTTCTTGTACAGGTATTGATTTTTTGTTGCAGCACTCATATAATTAAGAATCATTCTCATTATTACTAGCATTTAGTCATTAATGTTGTAAGAAGAATTTTTCCCATTTACCTATTGGCTGAGAATTTAATATGTATGTGTGTGTCTGCAGGGGTGTAACGGAAAGCGCATTGCGCGAAGCGGTTTATCAAGGAGCTGACCGCATGCGGGATTTAAAAGCTTGCCTCGGTGTTACGGAGCAATGCGGTATTTGCGCTTGCCATGCCAAGCAGATTCTCGATCAAATGCTGGCTCAAAAATCCGAAGTGCAAGACTTTCATTTGCAAACCGCATGTATGTGCGAAACAGCGGCGTGATAGATGTATCTGACTGATTGATACCATCTCTCCGACCCATTCATATTAATTCCAATTTAATTTCACCTCACCCGGTTTGATTACCGTTTAAAAATGTTTCAGCACATCCGAGCGATTGCCGGTTCTGTCCATAGAATCTGTTTCGCTGCTTTAATCGGGCTAAGTGCCTCTTTTCTGCCTGCACTCAGCTTGGCGGAATCGGGCGATACAACGGTAAAAGCAATGATCTCGAAGCGATCCTACGATATTCCTGCGGGCACACTGCACGATGCGCTGGTTCTGCTTGCCGAGCAATCCGGTGTTAAGCTGGCATTCGATCCGGGGTTTCTGCAAGGCAAAATCACCTTTGGTTTGACCGGAGATTTTGAATTTAAAGCAGCGCTCGAGCAGTTATTGGAAAACTCCGGGTTGCAGGTAACCGAACAGGCGGGGGGGTATGCAATTGTTGCTGCATCAGCTGCGGCAACGGAATCGGTGGTTACATTACCCTCGATCCAAGTTACCGCAGTGACTGCCAATCGCTACGCGGCTGTCAGTACTAGCACGGCGACCAAAACCAATACGCTGCTGCGCGATGTGCCGCAATCTATTACGGTGATTACCGACGATTTAATCAAAGATCAATCGATTCGCAGTCTCGGCGATGCCGTGCGCTATGTGCCGGGCGTGGGGGTTTCGCAAGGCGAAGGTAATCGCGATGCACTGGTGTTTCGTGGCAATCGTTCGACCGGAGATTTTTTCGTCGATGGTATCCGCGATGACGTCGAATATTACCGTGATCTTTATAACATCGAGCGTGTGGAAGTGCTGAAAGGAGCCAACGGCATGATTTTTGGCCGTGGTGGCTCGGGTGGCGTGATCAATCGCGTTACCAAGGAGGCCAATTGGAATCCGGTTCGCGAGTTTTCCTTTCAAGGAGGCTCGTTCAATCAAAAGCGAATGACTGCCGATGTGGGTTACGTGATCAACGATAAAGCGGCATTGCGATTGAATGCGATGTACGAGGATGCGGGCAGTTTTCGTGATGGCGTGAACATGGAACGACTGGGCATTTCACCCACGGTCACGATCAAACCGACGACGCGTACCAAGATCGTTGCCAACATGGAGCGGTTTCACGATGATCGTACTGCAGACCGGGGTATTACTTCGGTATTGGGCACCGCCGGACAGATCACCGGGCCTGTCGATGTATCGCGCTCCCAGTTTTTCGGCGACCCACGGCGCAGCAACGCCAATGTCGATGTATTGGCGTTCAATTCCTTTATCGAGCATAAGTTTGAATCCGGCGTTACGTTGCAAAATCGTACTAACTTCACCACGTACGATAAGTTCTATCAGAACGTATTTGCCAACGGCGGCTTGAATCTCAACAGCGGATTGCTATCGCTCGGGGCGTACAACAACACGACTTCACGCGAGAACGTATTTAACCAGACCAACTTGCTGTATTCGCTAAATACCGGTCCGTTTTTGCACACGTTGATGGCCGGTATCGAAGTCGGTCGTCAGGAAACGCACAATCGGCGTGAAGCCGGCTTGTTTAACAATGACCAGTCGCGCACCAATCTGTTTGTGCCGCTCTTCAATCCGCTGACAAATGTACCGATTACATTTAGGACTCGGGATTCCGGCGGGGATTTGGACGCGCTGAATCGCAGCATAGTCAATGTCACGTCGCTCTACATTCAGGACCAGATTGAAATCGTTCCGCAACTTCAAGCCATCGTTGGCGTACGTTACGATATGTTCGAGGTGGATTTTCAGCAAAAAAACGGCCCGCGAGATCATCTGAAGACGCGGGACGATTTGATCGCGCCTCGTTTTGGTTTGATCTATAAGCCGATTGAGCCGGTTTCGTTTTATGCCAGTTACAGCCAGGCTTATGTACCCCGCGCCGGTGATCAGTTGACGGCATTGAACGTCACGGTTGAGACATTGAAGCCGGAGAAATTCACCACCCTGGAAACTGGCGTTAAATGGGATATTCGTCCTGATTTGGCGTTTACCGCAGCGGTATATCAATTGGATCGCACCAATGTTATTAATTCCGTGATCGGCGGGCAGACCTTTTTAACCAAAGGACAGCGTACCGAAGGGGTTGAAGTCAGTCTTGCCGGGCAATTGACGTCAAACTGGAGTGTGATGGGCGGCTATGCCTATCAAGTGGGCGAAATCACCAGCGATATTATGGGAATTGCCAAGAAAGGCGCATCGGTCTCCGAACTTCCGCGCAATACTTTCTCAGTATGGAGTCGTTACGACATAACGCCAAAAATTGGTGCAGCCGTCGGTGTAATATACCGCGATGCGATGTACGCTTCGTTAACCAATCGCGTGCGTTTGCCTGATTTTGTGCGCGTCGATGCGGCGCTTTTTGCACAATTCACCAAGAATTTCCGTGGACAGCTCAATATCGAAAATTTATTCGATACCAAGTATTTCGC
>JALRCN010000220.1 GCA_023257295.1 Nitrosomonas sp.
TATCCAGCTTGCTCGTTTCATTAACTTCTACAATACCGTCAAACCTCATAAGGGTTTGAATAATGCTACTCCTTATGAAATACTCAACGCTTATTTTAATCAACCTCTCTGTAAACAACCCTGAGATTTCTTACAACTCAATTAATATAGGAGAAAGTAATATGAAAGCATGCCGCAATCTCATAGCGCTGGTTATTATCGGTTTACTCACTGCATGTGCGCATATGAATCCTCATCCCATGGACATGACGCAGGCTATACAGAACGCAAAATCCACGGCTGATCATGAAGCTTTGGCTAAACACTACGAAGATACCGCCAAACAAATGCAAGTCAAAGTGCTGGAGCACAAGAAAATGCTCGAAAGATACCAGGATAATGCGGCGGCTTACGGCAGACAGGCGGCTGATTTGGAATCGCATTGCCGCAACCTGATCAACTCATATGAGGAAGCCGAGAGAGCGAATATGAGCTTAGCCGAGATTCACCGCAAAATGGCGCATGAAACAAAATAAGTATTTTGGTTGAGTAAGATAAAATGCCTTTCCTGAGGCTAATCGTTGCATTAATGCTACGGAAAATAAGTTTTTACCGCTCAAGTAGCACCGGCAAGTATGTTTAATGCTTGCCGGTGCTGCCGAACCCGTCCTCTCCGCGCTGGCTTTGATCGAAGTTGTCGACCCGATTGAATTCGACTTGAACGATCGGCACCACGACAAGTTGCGCGATACGCTCCAATGGATTGAGATTGAACGGCGTTTGTCCGCGATTCCAGCAAGAAACAAGAATCTGTCCTTGATAATCCGAATCGATCAATCCCACCAAGTTGCCCAGAACGATGCCGTGTTTATGCCCCAATCCCGAACGCGGCAATACCAAAGCCGCTAATCCGGCATCCGCCAGATGAATGGCAATGCCTGTAGGAATCAAGCAGGTTTCTCCGGGATTCACCGTGACAGGCTGTTCGATGCAGGCGCGCAAGTCCAATCCGGCCGAACCCGGTGTCGCATGCGCAGGGAATTGTTCATTCAATCGCGGATCGAGAATTTTGATGTTGATTTTTTTCATGGATTAATGCGTCGATTATTTTTTGTTTGAAAATAAAGCGTACCGATGTGTTTGATGATACGGTACGCCTGGGTAATTTTAGCGGCCTTCGGCAAAATATGCTTGCCAGCGTCATCGAATAAAATCAATTCGCTTTCGTCGGCTCCAATGGCATCTTGCGCCAAATTGCCAATCAGCAAGGGTAAATTCTTTTTGCGCCGCTTGGCTTCCGCATTGCGCTCGAGATTCTCGGTTTCCGCAGCAAATCCCACGCAAAAAGGAGGATTGGGCAAACCGGATACAGTCGACAAAATGTCGGGGTTGGGAATCAGTTCGATGGATAAATTTTTATCGGTTTTCTTGATTTTCTGCGGGTTGATTTTTGCTGCACGATAATCCGCTACCGCAGCCACGCCGATGAAAATATCGGTTTGCGGTACCGCTGTTTGCACGGCTTGCAACATTTCGCCGGCGCTGATTACCGGAACAAATTTATCCACCGCTGGCGGTGTCAAGCAGGTCGTGCCGGAAATCAGCGTAACCGTAGCGCCTGCTTCCACTGCCGCTTGCGCAATGGCATACCCCATTTTCCCGGAACTCTTGTTGGTTATGCCGCGCACCGCATCGATCGCTTCGAATGTCGGCCCTGCGGTGATCAAAACGCGTTTGCCACGCAATGGCTTTTCCGTGAACAAAGCGGTGTTTACCGCTTCGACCAATTCGGTGGCTTCCAGCATGCGCCCCATGCCCGTTTCGCCGCAAGCTTGCATACCACTTGCCGGTCCGACGACGATTACGCCGTCTTGCCGCAGAATCGATAAATTCCGCTGCGTCGCAGGATTCTGCCACATTTGTTTGTTCATGGCAGGCGCGATTATCAACGGGCAATCGCGCGCCAAACACAAGGTTGTCAGCAAATCGTCGGCCAGTCCGTTGGCAAGCTTGGCGATGAAGTCGGCGCTGGCGGGTGCAATGAGAATCAGATCCGCCATCCGCGATAAATGGATATGCGCCATATTTTGCGATGCATTGGTCTCCCATAAGTCGGTATAGACCGGATTTCCGGTTAACGATTGAAACGTGATCGGGCCAACGAAACGACAAGCCGATTGCGTCATCACCGTTTTTACATCGATTGCTTGTTGCGTTAGCAAACGCGCGGCTTCCGCAGCCTTATAAGCAGCTACGCCGCCGGTCACGCCAAGCAATAAGCATTTCTTTGTGGTCATGGTAAGAAACTCTGGTCTCTGAAAAAACGGTGCAACGGTATGATCGATTTAAAATTAACGGATATTTTACTCAATCTGCACGAAATGCATGCCGCTATCTGAAAAATTAACTCCATGGTTTGAATCTTAATGATGGCAATAACAAACTGGCCCATTGCGGAACGGCCGCGAGAAAAATTATTGCAGAAAGGTGTTTCAGCATTGTCGGATACCGAGCTTTTGGCGATATTCCTGCGTACCGGCATCGCGGGCAAAAGCGCTGTCGATCTCGCGCGTGAATTGCTTTTGCATTTCGGCAGCTTGACCGATATTTTTGCCGCCAGTCAGACCCGTTTTTGTCAAATTCCCGGCATGGGAGCGGCTAAATATGCGCAACTGCAAGCGGTGCTTGAAATGGCGCGGCGCGCACTGAACGAGGAACTAAAAACGGGCAATGCCATGAATTCGCCAGGATTGGTCAAAGATTTTTTGCGTTTAAGCCTAGCCAATAGGCCGCATGAGGTATTTATTGGCATCTTTCTCGATGCGCAGCATCATACCATCGCCAGCGAAGAATTATTCAGCGGCACGTTGACGCAAACTAGCGTTTATCCGCGCGAGGTCGTCAAACGGGCATTGCATCACAATGCGGCCGCGATTATCTTTGCGCATAATCATCCTTCCGGCGTGGCAGAGCCGAGTCACGCGGACAAGGTGCTGACGCAATCGCTAAAACAGGCGTTGGCGCTGGTCGATATCAAAGTACTGGATCATTTTATTGTCGGCAATGGCGCAGCAATGTCGTTTGCCGAGCAAGGCTTGATTTGATCAACTCAATCGCCAAATCCTGATTTTAACGTCGACGATCGCGAAAATATTGCTTGTTCTCGTAATAAGCTTCGTATTGATTTTCCCCGATCCACCCCGGATAACCCAGCACCGGAACCGGCGTTAACTGAGCGCTGGATAACTGAGCGTTCGATAAGAACGAGGCCAGCATAGTATCCAGGATGTTCAGTTGATCAGGTAAAGAGCGAGCAAAAAACGCTTGATCGACATCGAAAACAATTCCTTTTCCAGTCATGCCTGTATAGGGATTGAGCGCTTTTTCATACAAGCCGTGACCAAAAACAAAAAAACGCATCGATTGCAGCACTGCATCGCGTTGCTGCCAGAACAGCGATTTCCATTCAAATTCCAGCAATAACCGAGTCAAGGACGATTGATCGCTGACAACGATGACACCCGATTCATCAAACAGCGTCACGGCATCGCGCAGTCCGCACCGGTTTGGAGTATTGTTCGACGACTCAACTTGCTGCGCCTGAAAATGGATTTGATTCAAAATCGATTTGGTGAGCGGAAAAATTTGCCAAACCAACGCATTAAATAAATCGTGCCAATTATGCGCGCGCGTTTGTATTTCTCCGGCCAGATAGATTCGTGCTTCATATTTTTGCTCGACATCTTGCTTTCCGGTCGCTTGCGGCACAAAGCGAATGGCTTTGCCCGATTGTGTCAGAATGTTTTTTTTGTTTTGTGTGATCAGACTATTTAAATCATCGTGACTCGGCCATCGGGATAAATTTTGAAAATAATGCTGCAAATGCCTGAAAGGCATAAATAGCGGCGAGCATTCGAGGAAACCGGATTTCCAATCATCCATTTATTTGTTTTTAAGAAAGAAGCACTATTCGTTGCCGATGGATTGCACATCCGCACGATTGCCGGTGCGCAATCGTTGTAAATGTTCCAGCCCAAAATGAATAAATGCCAATGCGGTGAAAATAGGCGCCAATAAATTAAGAAAAGGAACAAACTGAATCATGCCCGTCACCAATCCCAGCCCCCATAACGAATACCGGTTTTCGGCGCATATCGTGTTGATTTCTTGTTTCGTAGCGTGCTCCGATAAAGCATCGTAGCGGAATAATTGCTGATTCATAAAAGCGGCGGCTGCAAATGGAACGATAAATCCGATACCCGCCACCCATAGCGGCAAAGTTATCAACCAGATGAGAATGAAAATACTGCTGGCGAAAATTGTATTGACGATAGTCCCGGCGATTGTACCGCCATGTTCGCGTTTGAGATCGGGATAGAAGCGGTTCGCGACCAATTTGATCAGCGCGGGCATGACAAAAGTGGCAGTGATGACCAATGTCGTAACAACGATGAAGGGTATAAAGACTAAGATATCGATTAAACCAACGATGGCGGATGCGATCCAATCGTATTTCAGGTTTTGCAGCCATTCTCCAATGCCGATTTCTCTGAGAGCCATAAATATCAGATCGTAAAATTGATCTTTGAAAATGATGCCTATGAAAATCCAGAATACAGTGGCAAGCAAGATCGGCCAAATAACGATCCATGCGATTTTGAAGCGCACGAGGTCACGAAATGCGCTAACGATAACACTAAAAACCAAAGGCATTGAATTTTTCCTGAAAGAATAATACATGGCGCAATTTTAACCAAAAATTGAGTCATTCATTACAACTTAACAGTTTGCGACAATTTTATGAAAAATATCCGGGTAAATTTAGTATTTTTTCAATTCGCAGTATTGATAAGCACGACTCTTACGATGTCCGGGTGTACGAATCTTTCGTATTATGCGCAAGCTGTGAGCGGGCATGCTGCGGTTATACACCGCTCTCAACCTATCAGTGCCGTACTGTCAAATACCGATACCGATCCTAATGTGGCAAATGCTCTAAAAAAAGCGCTGCAGATACGAGAATTTGCCAGCCGCGAATTAAAGTTGCCCGATAATTTGAGCTATACCAGTTATGCAGATTTGGAACGGCCATTCGTGGTTTGGAATGTTTTCGCAGCGCCCGAGTTATCGATAAAACTCAAGAAATGGTGTTTTCTGCAAATCGGTTGTGTCAGTTATCGGGGTTTTTTTTCGCAAGACCAAGCTGAGCGATACGCTGAGGAATTAAAAAAGGAAGGTTACGATGTTTACGTGGGCGGTGTACGTGCATATTCCACATTGGGCTGGTTTAGCGATCCGGTACTTAATACGTTTATCAACTACTCCGAAATAAACCTGGCGCGATTGATTTTTCACGAACTGGCGCACCAAGTCGTGTTTGTGCCCGGCGACAGCATGTTTAATGAATCTTTTGCCACGACTGTAGAACAGGAAGGTATTGTGCGTTGGTTTGCCAGCAGCGGCACGGTTTTACAGCGAACCGAATTGCAGTCCAGGCAAGCGAGAGAGGCCGTATTTAACAATTTAATCGTTAAGTATCGAAAACGATTGCACGAATTGTTTCTCTCGAATCTTGACGATGAGGAGAAGCGGATGCATAAGAAGCAAATTTTTATTGATTTGCGTGCTGAATTCGAAAAAACAAAAACAGATTATCCTGAGTTCGAAATTTACGAAAAATGGTTTGAGCAGCCTTTAAATAATGCCCTGTTAGCCACGGTATCGATGTATACGCAATTAGTACCAGCATTTCGAACGATTCTTGCACAACACGACCACGACATGGAGAAATTTTTTGGTGCCATTAAGAAGCTTGGTCAGCTGCCCAAAGACGAAAGAAATAAGGTGTTGCGCGCTGCGATGGAGAATTCTGTGGAATTGGTTGTCGTGGATTGATCACTTACTTGAAATCTTACAATTACTGATTGCAAACATCATGATTTCACTTGAAAAAACAAAGGAAAGCTATTAGTATCCATCAGGATATCTTTTTTACGGTTAGTGCATAAAAATAGGCACAAAAACAACAGGCATGTTGCTTACGCACAACAAATAGCTTGGATTTTATGCAAAATTCATAGGTTCCTCTTGCAGTATCCTTCCCTGTTGGGCACAATCAGATCAAACCTTCTGAAGTAGAAGGTCCGAACAAAACGGGGTGCATTCTATCGGAGTGTAAGTAAGGCATAATTAGGACAACCCCAGTCGATTTAACATTTAAGGAGAACTTCAATATGAAGAAGAAGCTGATTTCATTAGCAGTAGCTAGCGTACTTGCAACTCCGATGGTTGCATCAGCGCAAGGAACTAA
>JALRCN010000022.1 GCA_023257295.1 Nitrosomonas sp.
CGACGAGCATCTGCAAGCATGGGAAAAAGCCGCAGTGCGCAACCAAACCTCGCTCGCCACATTAAACGCCGGTCAAAGCGCGATCATTGCCGTCGGCGTCACGCTGCTGATGCTGCTGGCTGCACAGCAAGTGATCGACGGCCGCATGACGCTGGGCGACCTGGTTCTGGTCAATGCATTCATGTTGCAATTGTACTTGCCGCTGCATTTTCTCGGCTTTGTCTATCGCGAGATCAAGCACTCGCTGGCGGATATGGAGCGGATGTTCACGTTATTGCGCGAGAACCGGGAAATTCAAGACAAACCGGATGCAAAAACGCTCGGTGCGCAGCATCCGGCAATCGATTTTGCCCACGTCGATTTCAGCTATGAACCCAACCGTCAGATTTTGTTCGACGTGAGTTTCACCGTTCCGGCCGGACAAAACATCGCCGTAGTGGGAAAAAGCGGCTCGGGGAAATCCACGCTGGCACGCTTGTTGTTCCGTTTCTATGACGTGCAATCCGGTGCCATCCGGATTAACAACCAGGATATCCGCAATGTCACGCAACAAAGCTTGCGCGCCGCCATCGGCATCGTGCCGCAAGATACGGTACTGTTCAACGACAGCATTTATTGCAATATCGCCTATGGACGCCCCGAGGCTGCACCGGAAGAAATTTACGCCGCAGCCAAATCGGCGTATATCCACGATTTCATCGAAAGCTTGCCGCAAAAATACGAAACCGTGGTCGGCGAACGCGGCCTGAAATTATCCGGCGGCGAAAAACAACGTGTCGCCATCGCACGCACCATTCTGAAGAATCCCGCTATTTTGATTTTCGACGAAGCCACATCGGCATTGGATTCGCAATCGGAAAAAAGCATCCAAGCAGAACTGAAACGCATCGCCGTCAACCGTACCACGCTCACCATCGCGCACCGGCTATCGACCATCGCCGACGCAGATCAAATCCTAGTGATGGATCAAGGCCGCATCATCGAACGCGGCACGCATGTGCAATTATTGGCAGCAAATGGCGCGTATGCGCGCATGTGGGAAATACAGCAGCAAGAAGAAACGGATCGCGCCCCTTGACTGCGGCGATGTATTCGAAACCTATTCAACGATCCGGCTTATCGCATCCAACATACTTCGATACTCACGATAATCGACCGCAATCGGAAATACCTTGCCTTTGTACTCAAGTCGCAACGAAGGATAGGAATAGACATCCATTTGCCGCGCCGATTGAATGTCTTGCTGCAACTGCAATTGTGTTTCTACACTGACAAGATCCCGGTTGAAAATCGCTTCATCCAGACCGATTGTTTGCGCGCATGCTTGCAGGGTTTCCGGCAACGACGGATTTTTCGCCTGCCGGTAATACGCTGCCTGGATCGCCTTGATCATCTCCCCTTCCGCATCGACACGTTGCTTCTTAGCCGCCAAAACAGCCCGGCAAGCAGGGTATGTCGAACGAATGGGCGTATTGCGCGACCAGAACTCCCAATTGAAATGAACGCCGGGCACGCTTTGCTCAATACGCCGCCATGCCTGCTGCACCATTTGTTGCGTTTCAAGCGGCATCGGCTGCATTGTATCCGGCGCCAATCCGCCGACGAGACAAACGACCTCGATATTGCTCGGAAGATCCCGCTGCAACGCCGTCCAGCTTTGACTGAACGCATAACACCAACTGCACATCGGATCGTGGATATAAAAAATGCGGGAGGATTTCATGAAGCACTGCTCGTCGTTTATTCTGGCGGCGACAACCGGTCAACCGGGATTCATAAGCTACCCGATCAAACTCAACAACCGGCGCGTTTCCTTTTCATCCAATTCCAGCCATTGTCCGCGTTTAATTCTGGGCGGCAGGTTGATCGGGCCGAAACGGACGCGCATCAAGCGGCTCACCGTCAAACCGATTGCTTCAAACATGCGCCGCACTTCGCGGTTTTTGCCTTCTTTGAGGATAACGCGATACCAATGATTGGCACCTTCTCCGCCTTGATCGGCGAGATAAGTGAATGCCGCTTGGCCGTCTTCCAATTCGATGCCGGCGGTGAGTTGCTCCATTTGTTCGTCGGTGAGTTCGCCGAGTATGCGCACGGCATATTCGCGCTCCATTTCAAAGCGCGGATGCATAAGCCGGTTTGCCAATGCGCCGTCGTTGGTAAAAATCAGCAAGCCGCTGGTATTGAAATCCAGCCGCCCGATGGCGATCCATTTCGACGACCGCAGGTACGGCAACTTATCGAAAACGGAGGGACGGCCTTGCGGATCGTCGCGACTGACGATTTCACCTTCCGGTTTGTGATACAGCAGAACCTTAGGCAGATCCTCTTCGGCATGAATACGGATCACGCGCCTGCCGATGCGGACAATATCGCCCGGCCCGGCGCGATCGCCAAGTACCGCCGTTTTACCGTTCAAAGTGATGTTGCCTTCGGCAATCAGTGCCTCCATCTCGCGGCGCGAACCCAGTCCCTTTTGTGCCAATAGCTTTTGCAGTTTGAAAGTTGCCGCTGGCGGTGCCTTGCTGGCCGTCGGTGCGCTCTGAATGGGCACACACTCAACGGACGGTGTTTTTTTCTTGGCCGGACGAAACGGTGTTCTTACTTTCATGATTTCCCGGATTCGATGGTTTTTTCAATAGCATCGAGCATCAATGCAGCGACATTTAGGCCGGTTTGTTGGGTGATTTCCTGCATACCGGTCGGGCTGGTCACGTTAATTTCTGTCAAGTAATCGCCGATCACATCCAATCCGACCAGCAACAAACCGCGTTTGAGCAATTCCGGGCCAAGTGTTGCGGCGATTGTACGGTCGCGCTCGGATAGCGGTTGCACTTTTCCGGTACCGCCCGCCGCCAGATTGCCGCGCGTTTCTCCCGGTTTCGGGATACGCGCCAATGCGTACGGTACGGCTTTCCCGGCAATCAACAAAATGCGCTTATCGCCTTGCTCGATTTCGGGAATAAAACGCTGCGCCATGATGGTGCACGTGCCGTAATGCGTCAGCGTTTCGAGAATCACACTGAGATTGTGATCGGCGCCGTGCACTCTGAATACGCTGGCACCGCCCATGCCGTCCAACGGTTTGAGCACGATGTCTTGGTGCTTGCTCAAGAATTCCCGGATCAAATGCGGTTGACTGGTGACCAACGTCGGTGCCGTGAATTGCGAGAATTGCGCGATTGCCAGTTTTTCGTTGTGATCGCGGATGGCTTTAGGGCTATTGATAACCCACGCTCCCTGCGCTTGCGCCAGTTCCAGCAAGTATGTGCTGTAAACGTATTCCATGTCGAACGGCGGATCTTTGCGCATCAACACGGCCTCGAACGCATGCAACGGCATTGCCGCGATATCGCCGGTTTGATACCAGCGGCCGTTCGTGTGCGGCGTGTCCGTCAATGACAACGTTCTTGAAAAACCGGTCACGATATTATTAATCAATATAATATCGTGCTGATAAAGCACATAAACCCGATGATCTCTGGCGATGGCTTCGCGGATCATCGCATAGCTGGAATCCTTTCCGGTTTTGATCGAATCAAGTTGATCGACGATAAACGCGAGCTTCATGGCTTCGTTTGCGCAGCCGGATCGGTTTGCTCCAGCTCCAACGCGGCGGCCAATAGCGCAAGACGCGCAACGACACCGTAGGCGTAGAAACGATTCGGAATGATATTCGGTCGTGCAGCGTTGGCTTCCAGGCAAGTGGATTCAAACGCCAGCGGCACAAAATGCATGCCCGGCGCGTTCAGATTCTCGTCGATGCCGCGCCCGGTATGCACGCGGTAAAAACCGCCGACGACGTAATGGTCGATCATGTATACCACCGGCTCCGCAACCGCCTGATTGATGGTTTCAAAAGTGTAAACGCCTTCTTGCACCAGCACATTGGAAACTTGCAATCCTTCTTTCACCACCGCCATTTTGTTGCGCTGCTTGCGGTTGAGGCTGTGGATATCCTCTCCGCTTTTGACCGTCATGATGCCCATGCCGTAAGTGCCAGAATCGGCTTTGACGATGACGAAAGGCTCCTCTTTAACGCCATACTGCTGATATTTCTTTTCAATTACCGACAAGATGCGGTCAATCGCCGCAGCCAGACAGTCTACACCCTGCTTTTCCAGAAAATTGATTTCGCCGCACGAAGAAAAACGCGGATTGATCAACCAGGGATCGATGCCGATCAATTCGGAGAATTCCTGCGCCACGCGGTCGTATGCGGCAAAGTGATTGGATTTTTTACGCGTGGCCCAACCTGCATGCAGCGGCGGCATAACCGTTTGATGCAATCCTTGCAGAATGTCCGGTACGCCGGTCGACAAATCGTTGTTGAGCAATACCGCACACGGCTCAAAATTACCGACGCTCAATTTATTGTCTTTGCGCACAATCGGCTCCAGCGTAATCGATTGCCCATCGGGCAGATCGATCTTGGCAGCCGCATCGATTTCGGGCAACAACGTACCCAATCGCACATTCAATCCGGCGCGTTGCATGATATTTTGCAACGTCGCCACATTTTGCAGGTAAAAAGTATTGCGCGTGTGATTTTCCGGGATCAACAACACACTGTGCGTTTCCGGGCAGATCTTTTCAATCGCGCTCATCATCGCTTGCACGCACAACGGTATGAATTCCGGATTCAGGTTGTTAAACCCACCAGGAAACAAATTGGTATCGACCGGTGCCAGCTTGAATCCGCTATTGCGCAAATCGACCGAACAATAAAATGGAATCTCATGCTCGCGCCATTTTTTGCGCAACCAGTGTTCGATGGTCGGCATGGCGTTGATGATGCGATTTTCCAGTTCGAGAATCGGACCGCGCAAAGCGGTGGATAGATGAGGTACCGGCATTGTTATAAAAATGATTGAATCAAAGCCATTATAGCATCTTGTACTGTATCGATTGTGATCGCTCCGATCCTGCAGTATCTTTACGGCTTTATCTCCTATCGTCACCTTCGCCATGTTCAATCCCTTGCAGCCTGTCCTTATCTTGTTGGCCGTCGCCGTTTTGGCTGTGGTTGTGTTTCGCTTATTGCGTTTGCCGCCCATGCTAGGGTATCTATTGGCTGGCGTCGTCATCGGGCCGCATGCGCTGGGATGGATTCCAGACAGCGATGAGACGCGCCACTTGGCGGAATTCGGCGTGGTATTTTTAATGTTTAGCATCGGTCTCGAATTCAGCCTGCCGAAGCTCATCGCAATGAAACGCATTGTGTTTGGTTTCGGAACCTCACAGGTGGTCGTCTCCATTCTGGCGGTAATCGCAATCGCTTGGCTATTTCAGTTGGATTGGCGCGTAGGATTGATACTTGGCGGCGCTTTGGCAATGTCATCCACCGCAATTGTCAGCAAATTGCTGACCGAACGTGCCGAACTCAATTCGGCACACGGCAAGCAAATCATCGGCGTATTGTTGCTGCAAGACTTGGCGGTGATTCCGTTACTGATCATCATCCCCGCTTTGGCGAGCCAGGCAAGCTCGGAAGCCGATGATTTTACGTTGACGCTGATGATTGCGATGCTGAAAGTCGCCGTGGTTTTAACCTTCATTTTTTTCATCGGCCAAAAACTGATGCGTCCTTGGTTTCATCTGGTCGCCCGGCAAAAATCGTCGGAACTGTTTGTACTCAATGTATTGCTGATTACCTTAGGATTGGCCTGGATCACCGAACTGGCGGGATTGTCGCTGGCGTTGGGCGCATTCCTCGCCGGTATGTTGATCTCGGAAACCGAATACCGCTACCAAGTGGAAGACGACATCAAACCTTTTCGGGACGTGCTGCTGGGTTTGTTTTTCGTCACCATCGGTATGCTGCTCGATATGCAAGTGGTGTTTGAAGGCTTTGCATGGATACTGGTCATTTTATTGGCGCTGACTGTGTCTAAAGTCGCCGTGATCGCCGTGTTGTCGCGCTTATTCGGCGCAAATCCTGGCGTTGCGGTCAGAACGGGATTAAGTTTGGCGCAAGCCGGAGAATTCGGTTTTGTATTGTTGGCGCAAGCCAGCGAATTCGGCTTGGTTGAAAATACCGTGCTGCAGCCGGTACTGGCGGCGATGGTACTATCGATGTTCACGGCACCATTTTTAATCGAATACAGCGAAGCAACAATTCAGCGCTTTTATAGCTCCGACTGGATGCATCGCGCGATGCAGATAACCTCTATCGCATCGCAAACGATGGCAACACAGGATCATGCGATTATTTGCGGTTACGGACGTAGCGGCCAAAGCATCGCACGGATTCTGGAGCAGGAAAATATTCCGTTTATCGCACTAGACTTAGATCCGCACCGCATTCAGGAAGCAACCCAAGCGGGCGAATCGGTAGTGTATGGCGATGCCGCGCGGCGTGAAGTGCTGACTGCAGCAGGCTTGATGCGTGCAAAAGTACTGATAATCAGCTACGCGGATACGGTTTCTGCGCTAAAAATCCTGAAACTGGTACAAGAATTGCGACCCGATTTATCCGTCGTAGTCAGAACTCATGACGATTCGAATATCGATCTATTAAAGGAAGCGGGTGCCACGGAAGTCGTTGCGGAAATCATGGAAGGCAGCCTGATGCTGGCATCGCACGCGCTGATGTTCGCCGATATCTCTGCGGCACGCATCATGCAACGCATCCGGGAAATCCGCGAGCAGCGCTATCGGCTATTGCGCGGTTTTTATCACGGCTCGGACGAAACGGACGATAGCAACGAAAAATACTTCCCGCGCTTACTAACCCTCACCATTCCACCCGATGCTGCGGTCATCGATCAAGCTTTACGAGATATCGACCTCGCCAGCTTATCCGTCGAAGTCACTGCCGTTAGAAGACGCAATATCCGCGGGCTGCTTCCCACCGGTGAAACACGACTGCAATCCGGCGATGTGGTCGTGCTCAGAGGCACTCAAGAAAATCTCGCCGCTGCTGAAATTAAATTGATGCAAGGCTGAATTTTATTAAGGTCACTTCTATAAATCTTTACATCCGGTAGACACCTAGCGGGATAAAAAGGTAATCTTTTTGATAAACGCTTCGGCGCCGCCTTGGGTATTTTTGGTATTGGCCTGAAAGGCAATTCCAGTAATCGGCGGTGTTTTATCGTGCTTGAAAGTGGCGCGGAATTTTTCATCGACTTCAAAATCGGTAGTAATGACGGCGCCCGATTGCTCACCGGAAGCGACGCAAAAATATCGTCCGCCCTCTTTCCATAGTTTGCCCACATACATTCGATCCATCTCCTCAGCCTTGCCAATAAAAGGGCTCAGAAAATAGGGTGCCGCATAGATGCCGAGAGGCAAGCCGCTGGAAAGCTTTTCGGTTCCAAATGACAGCATAACGGCAATGGAGACGCTGTTAATTCCTTCGTTCCAATTAGCGCCCTGGGGATACTTATTTACGCCCCAAACGATTTCCACGCGCTTAACGTTGTGGATAAAGTTCTGTTGCTGCAACTGCAAACCGAACAATCCGGCCATTTCGCCATCAGTGCTGATGACTAGGGTATCGTTTTCAAATCTGGGGTTCAGTTTTTTTGCATCCAATTGAAGCTCGAATCCTCGTTCTTTCAACCAGGAAACGGCGCTGCCATTCGAATTACCGGAAAAATCGATCACATGAACAATTTTTTCATCCGCTACGGCAAACGGCACCCCGCACAACAAAAATAGAACGCCAATTAAAAAACGTTGATTCGGGAAGTGCCAATTCATTTGCCAAGCAAGAAGATGATGTCAGTCCGCTCATTTTACATCGCCCCCCACCACCAAGGTGTGAATTTTCCAGCTTCTCGGCTGGATAAGAGGACATCTCTAAAAATTCATATTTTGTTTCAATACTTCGTTACTCACAATTTTTAGAGCCGTCAGGATTGTTTTCGGGAATATTCCGCTTCGGCTTCTATCCAGGGAATTACAGAGACTTCATCCGATTGTAACCCTATTCATGCGTCTTTTTCCGATTCGGTTCGGTTCGTTTTGTTTTTCTTGTATCTTTTGAAAGTATTACCATCGTCTTGTCGTCAGGTGGCGACCGAACGATTCAGGCATCGGGTATCGTAACGCATAACGACGGTACCGGCCTGGCGGCAAGCAATTTAACATTTTAATTTACCTGCTTAAGCTCAAATCAACTTCGATCAATCTGAGAACCGACCGCAAAAATCCCTATTTTCATTGTGACTTTTAAAAAGATTTCAGTCATTTACCACACGCAGGAATAGACAGCAAAACGAAGAAAGTGTATATTCGCTGTTCCGCCCTTTGCTCTTTTGAAAAAGGGCAGGTGTTGGTGCAATCTGGCAGTTTAGATTGTTTCAGCAGAATAGAATGGCGCATTAATAAGCGTAAAGTTCATCATTTATGGAGGGAGATATGATTAAAGCTGTTCAAGCAATTGTAGGTTTAGGATTGCTTTGTTTTGCTGCCACACAAGTAGCAGTGGCTCAAGACATTTCAAAATTACCGCGTGTAAAACAAGCATTGGTGGCTCCACCGAATGTACCAGCACACGATCAAGTTTCAAAAGGACCTAAAGTCGTTGAAGTTACGATGGAAACCCAAGAGAAGCTGATCGAAGTTGCTCCCGGTGCGAAAGTATGGGCGCTGACTTTCAATGGTAGCGTTCCTGGTCCGCTGATTGTTGTTAACGAAGGCGACTATGTTGAACTGACCCTGAGAAATCCAAAATCCAGCACATTGGCGCATAACGTGGACTTCCACGCTGCTACCGGCGCTCTGGGCGGCGCAGGTTTAACCTTGGTTCAACCTGGTGAAGAAGTTGTATTGCGTTGGAAAGCAATCAAACCAGGCGTATTCGTTTACCATTGCGCACCTGGCGGAACAATGATTCCGTTCCACGTTATTTCCGGCATGAGCGGCGCCATTATGGTGTTGCCAAAAGACGGCCTGAAAGACAACAAAGGCAAACCATATCGTTATGACCGTGCTTACTACATCGGCGAACAAGACTTCTATCTGCCGAAAGACGACAAAGGCAACTACAAAACCTACGATTCACCAGCCGCTGGCATGGGCGACATGTTGGAAGTTGCTAAAGGCCTGATCCCAACTCACGTTGTATTCAACGGCGCGGTTGGTGCACTGACCGGCGACAACGCACTGAAAGCTAAAGTTGGCGAGAAAGTTCTGTTTGTTCACTCTCAAGCTAACCGTCCTTCATACCCACACTTGATCGGCGGTCACGGCGATCTGTACTGGGTAGGCGGATCATTCAGCGACACACCGCTGACCAGCCAAGAAACCTGGTTTGTTCCAGCAGGTGCAGCAGTTGCAGCAGCATATGAATTCCATCAACCCGGTTTGCATGTATACCTCAGTCATAACCTGATTGAAGCCGTATTGCTGGGTGCTGCCGCTCACATGACTGTTGAAGGTAAGTGGAACGACGACATCATGACTCAAGTTAAAGCACCTGCCAGCTACGACGCAAAAGCTGGCATGGATCACTAAGATTTTTAATCTAGTGTAGCTTTAAAGTGGCATCAAAAGGCCTCAACCTGCAAAGGTTGAGGCCTTTTTCATTGTGTACTTTCACCATTTCTTATTGAATACCATGTCGATTAAATCCCATATCCGCACTGTTCCGCATTATCCGCATCACGGCATTATGTTCCGCGACATCACAACGCTATTGAAAGACCCTGTCGGATTACGCACGACAATACAAGAAATCACACATCGCTATGACACGGTCGAAATCGACAAAGTGGCCGGTATCGAATCGCGCGGGTTCATCATCGGTGCGCCGGTAGCGTATCAGATGGAAAAAGGCTTTGTTCCTATTCGCAAGCAAAACAAATTACCGGCCGAAACCATCGGCAGGGATTATCAACTGGAATACGGCAGCGACCGGATTGAGATTCATGTCGACGCCATTCAACCCGGAGATCGTGTATTGCTGGTTGACGATTTGATCGCCACCGGCGGCACAGCCGAAGCAGCGGCGGGATTGATTCAGGATATGGGTGGCATTGTTGTCGAGTGCTGCTTCGTTATCGATTTGCCCGATGTCGGCGGCCGGACTCGTTTGGAGAAACTCGGTCACAAAGTATTTGCACTGTGCACGTTTGACGGCGAATAATCGAATCAATCGGCTTGCAGCGCCTTAAGCAGCTTGTCATGAATACCGCCAAAACCGCCGTTGCTCATCACCAGAATATGATCGCCCGGTCTTGCCATCGTGACGATGGCTTGCACCAACCGATCCAGATCGTCGTGGCAATCCGCCTTTGAATTGAGCTGGCTTAAAGCGCGATTGGCCCATTGCGCATCGCGGGTAAAACAAAAAACATGATCCGCCGCGTGCAAGCTGTCCGCTAGCTTGTCCTTCCAAACACCCATTTTCATCGTATTTGAACGCGGATCCAGCACGGTGATGATTCTCTCCCGTCCGATATGCTCGCGCAAACCGCTCACGGTTGTTTGGATCGCAGTTGGATGGTGCGCAAAATCGTCGTATACGGCAATGCCATTCACTGTACCGCGCTTCTCCATACGGCGCCTGACGTTTCTGAATTGCGCCAATGCCTCCATGCCCAACTCAATCGGCACACCGGTATGCCGCGCAGCGATCAAAGCAGCCAACGCATTCATGCGGTTATGCCCGCCGAGCAAATTCCATTGCACGCAACCGTGACCGGTGTCTCCGAATAAAACTTCAAACGCATGGTTTGCCCGCGATCTGGCATGCCAGTCGCTCTCAACACCAAATGCCTCAACCGGTGTCCAGCAGCCTTGCCGCAGCACCTGTTGCACATTCCCGTCGCTGCCGTTGGCAACGATCAAGCCATTGCCCGGGATTGTTCGCACCAAGTGATGAAATTGGCGCTGTATCGCCGGCAAATCAGGAAAAATATCGGCATGATCGTATTCCAAGTTATTAAGAATCACCGTCCTGGGATGGTAATGAACAAACTTGGAGCGTTTATCGAAAAATGCAGTGTCGTATTCGTCCGCTTCGATGACAAAGAAAGGCGAATGCTCATTTGCACTCATTGCGCCGATTCGTGCAGAAATGCCGAAGTTCTCAGGCATGCCGCCGATCAGGAAGCCAGGCTGCAACCCGGCATAATCGAGAATCCACGCCAGCATCGAACTGGTGGTTGTTTTGCCGTGCGTCCCGGCAACCGCCAGCACCCAGCGCTGTCTTAAAATATTTTCCGATAGCCACTGCGGCCCTGAAATATACGGCAGATTCCGATTAAGAATTTCTTCCATCAGCGGATTACCGCGCGCAACGACATTGCCGATCACGAAAACATCGGGTTGTAATGCGATCTGCTCGGGTGAATAACCTGAAATCAGTTCGATACCTTGCGCCTCGAGCTGCGTACTCATCGGCGGATACACATCCTGATCGCAACCGGTTACACGATGACCGGATTCACGCGCAATCGCCGCAATGCCACCCATGAAGGTACCGCAAATGCCGAGTATATGAATATGCATGATGGAAGACTAAAATATCGTGATTAGCGGTGACAGGAAGCAACCATTTCCGTATCTTCGTTATTATAGACCATTAACTCGTACCGCTCATTGCTGAGCCAACATTTACCGTCTCATGAATAATGACACAACTAAAGTTATGCGCTATCGCGGTAGATTTGCACCATCTCCAACCGGTCCGCTACATTTCGGCTCCTTGGTTGCCGCAGTAGGTAGCTATCTCGATGCGAAGCATCATCACGGTCAGTGGCTGGTCAGAATTGAGGATGTCGATACGCCACGTACTATTCCCGGTTCCGCCGATACTATTTTGCGCACGCTGGAAGCACTGGGTATGGAATGGGATGAAACGGTTGTCTACCAAAGCCAACGCACGCACTTTTACCAAGCAGCGTTACACGAATTGCAACGACAAGGCTTGCTTTATCCCTGCACTTGCTCGCGTAAAGAAATCGCCGATTCCAGTATCGTCGGCATCAGTGGTCCGATTTATCCCGGTACATGCCGCAATCGCCCGATGATCCAACAAAAAGCACATGCACTACGCACCCGCACAAACAACGAAATTATTCAATTTCAAGATCGTGCAAGCGGCCTCTACCGTCAACAACTTGCTTGCGACATCGGCGATTTCGTGTTGCGCCGCGCAGATGGCGTTTACGCTTATCAACTGGCCGTCGCCGTAGACGATGCCGCGCAAGGGATTACACATGTCGTACGAGGTGCGGACTTGCTCGATTCGACACCGCGGCAAATCTATTTGCAGCGCCTACTGAATTATCCAACACTACGCTACCTACATTTGCCCGTAGCCACCAATACGGCAGGCGAGAAACTCAGCAAGCAAACCAATGCCGCGCCCATCGATACCAATCACGCACTCGCACACTTAATCGAAGCACTTCGCTTTCTCAGACAAAACCCACCACCGATGCTGGAATATGGCAATATCGACGATCTCTGGCTCTGGGCACAACAAAACTGGCACGTAGACAGATTGCGCGTTGCGCATTGAATTTTTTGTGATAGTCTTAAAGCCTTACTGCTTCACTGAGGAATTACCGTGGCTATCTTGCCATTTAACATCGCCAAACAAAAAGAACTGAACGTCGTGATCGTAGGCGGCGGCTATGCAGGCCTTACTGCCCTAACCAATCTACTACAATTTGCGCCGGAAACGCATGTAACGCTGATTGATCCGCGTGAGCAACACCTAAAAATTACGCACCTGCATGAAACATTCCGCTACCCACTGACAGATCTTTTAATACCGTTCACAGATATTTGCAAACGCTTTGCATGTCGGTTCATACAAGCAAATGTAAATTTAGCTCCGGATGCGCTGGCAGATTATCAGAATAAGAAACAATTAACCGTCAACGAAGAGGCCCTGGATTTCGACTATCTGGTCATTGCAACCGGTTGCAACGCTATTAAATCAGAAAACACAAATCCAGAAGAATTAATTTCTTTATCAGATTTTTCCCTAAAAAATGGATCCGATTTACTTACACAGCGATTGAACTTAAACGAATCATCAGAAAGTGTTATTTCCATCGTTGGCGGCGGTGCAACTGGCATTCAGTTTTTATTCGAAATACAGAAATTTCTCTATCGTATCAATCATAAAGCAAAATTACAATTGATCCATTCTTCACCTCATGTTTTGAATCAGTTCCCTGATGGTTTCGGCACCTACGCGGAATATCGCATGCAAGAAATGGGGATAGATTTTCATCCAAACATCTATTATCATCATCAGAAATCAGGAAGAATCCTATTAAGCGATAAAGAAACAAGAAATCAATTTGAACTACCTTCAAGTCTTACGCTTTTATTTACGGGGAAGAATCAGGAAAACACTTTCATTACAAACGCTTTTGGACAACTTATTGCGAATCGATTGCCATTACCTAATATTTTTTCTGCCGGCGACTGCGCTCACTACCAATCGCTTGGCTCGAACGCGTTATCGGCACAATCTGCAGTGCGTAAAGGCAAACTGGTTGCACGCAATATCCTACGGCACTCTGGTTTTCCGGGATTGATGGAACCTTATCTTCATCAGAATTTAGGTTATGTAGTAAATCTTGGCCCATCCGATGCGATTGGATGGCTCGTTGCTGAAGGCAATCTGATCACAGGAATTTCCGCATTAACCATCAAGGAAATTGTGGAAGCGCAATACGATCTACTACTCTCGGGAATCGATACCTATTTGGTTTAGTAATTACTATCCAGGAGACGCATAATGCTTGGTTTATTCAAAGACACTCCCGTTATAGGGAAGGCCAGCACGATCGTTAAAAGTCCATCGAATCAGCTTTTCAATTTTATTGGAACCGATTTAATGGTTAATTATCCACGCTGGTCTCCTGAGGTTAAGGAATTGGAAAAACTTACCGATGGCCCGGTCAAACTGGGAACCATCTGCCGTCAGGTTCGCATCGATCAAGGCAATCGTACAGAATCGACATTCAAGATAAAAGCCTTTGACGAAGGATCTCGTGTTTGCTTCGAAGGTGTTTCTAATCCCTATCGATGCGATTATCTCATTGAATCGATTAATCCCATGGATAGCAGAATCACTTTTATTTTTGAGTTACTCAGCCTAGATTTGCACATACGGCCTTTTGAAAAACTGGTTCGCATCGCGGTTCAGGATGGTGCCGAAAGAACGGTGCATAACATTAAGAAACTAATTGAAGCAGATCAAGCCGGATCAAAGTAATTTATCGATCGATCATTATATTAAGATTACCAACTATTGAATAACCTGGAGAAAAATCATGGATTTTATCGTTGAAAAAGACCCTGGATTAATCCCGCAAGTACTGTCCAAGATTCTCGATTCATGTGTCAATGGCGTATCGTTGGCCGATCCCGATCAGCCAGACTTGCCTTTGGTCTATGTTAACAAAGCATTCGAAGCAATTACAGGCTACACATTAGCCGAAACCGTCGGCAAGAACTGCCGTTTTTTACAAGGAAATGAGCACGATCAAGAAGGGGTGCTTCAATTACGCGAAGCAATCAAAAATAAAAAATCGATAGAGGTGGTTCTGCGAAATTATCGCAAAAACGGTGAGTTGTTCTATAACCATTTACTCATTTCACCGCTTTTTGATTCCAAAGGAAATTTACTCTATTTTCTGGGCGTCCAATATGACATTACACCGCAAATCCGCGCAGAAGAAGAAATAAAATTGCTAAAAGAGCAACTATCAGCAATAAAATAATAAGTTAGGAAATTAGAGTAGGTTTGGACGTAATAATGAGTGGCACGTCGACGGTTAAAGCGAAACTCAATTTCTTACAGATGTAGATAAAAGAGATATACATGTAGTTTGAATTTTAATTTCATTTCCACACCAAGGAAAATTTGATGAGAAATAAGAAAATAACTCCTGAATTTCTTAATGTAATTCTTATTTCTAGCCTTTTCTTAGGATTTTTCGGCTATTCCAACTTAGCTCTAGCACATGAAACCTGGATTTTAGCGCCTGAGCAGATGGGTTATTGGAATTCTCAAAAGCTGCCCGACATTTTCACTCAATTATCTTCCCTCAATGTGCTGATGATTTCAGCTTTTTTGCTGTTTATCATCGGGTGGGTTTGGCTCGGATTTACTGGTGCACGTGAGCTCTTTCCTGATTTACAGGCAAGACTATCTTCTTATGGAGATCATGTGCCACGTATTTTACGTGTGTGTGTGGGCTGGATCTTATTATCTTCAGCTTTCGGAGCAGAACCACGTTTTGGAGTAGAAGCATTTGCTTCACCCACATTCTTAGCACCCGACCTCGAACTGAGTCAGCTTGGACCTGAATGGAGCTGGATAAGATGGGCGGAAATCATATTGGGCCTAACCATTCTATTTGGTATTTATGTAAGGTTCTTTTCTCTTCTGCTGATCCTGTTAAGTCTTTTAGGCTGGTATTTGTTTGGCGAAGCTATTTTCGCTTATTTGGGCGCAATAGTAGGAGCAAGTATTTTTCTAGTGCTGCAAGGGCCAGGCAGACATTATTTACCACTTCCAACCCCTACTGTTTTTCATAATATACAAACTTTCCTAGCTGACCAACCCCGACAACGTGCACAGGCCATCATGCGCATTCTGACCGGCACTACGATATTGTACCTGGGGGTATTCTACAAGTTGATGCAGCCCAATCTTTCAATGGGCATAATCGAAATTTACCAATTGCCTATTCTATCGACTCATCCAGAAGCCTTTACGCTACTAATGGCTCTTGTTGAAGTAAGTGCGGGGGTTTTAATTATTGCTGGCGTATTGCTACGTCCTCTATCGATTTTCTTAATAAGCGCCTTTTCTATTTTCGCCTTATTACTTCCAGAAACACCGACTGCACATATTCTTTTTTACGGGGTTGTTTTGTCATGCTTTATAAATTCTGCTGGTCATCTGCGACGACCGATACCAAGAGATAAACCCGCTGATATTGTTATTATCGGCGGAGGTCTTTCTGCCTTGCAGGCTGCCGTTAAAGTAGAGAATCTTATTGGTCAGTACTCCAATGTCCGGATTACGTTGCTCCATGACCAGGGGAATTTCTTGTTTGCACCATTTCTACCCGAGGTTATCGGTGGCACGGTACAACCGGGGAATGTAGTAAATCCATTTCGTCGTATCCTTCAACGAACAAATGTTGTTGTTGCACACCTAGATGTTATTGATGAGAGAGAACAAAAGGTAATTGCAAAACGGAAAAACAATGAAACTGTCGAGTTGAAATATGACAGCTTGATATTAGCATTAACACCGTCTTCTCATATTACGAAAATCCCGGGAATGATCGATCACTCCTGTCCAATTGACTCGATTGCTGACGCGCTCCGTATCAGACAACGTGTTCTTGCCCTGATTGATGAAGCAGAAATAATCGAAGATATCCATGAGAAAAAACGTTTGTTGACTTTTGCTGTTATCGGTTCGGGCGAAAATGCATCTGCAATCGCTGTCGAAGTGAGTCAAATTCTGAAATCGGCAGAACCATCATACCCATCGTTACAAAGCTCTGGCTGGCAAATTCATCTTTTTAATGAACACGATGAAAGCAAAACCAAGTTTGAACACCAAATAAGTACCAAGCGATCTCAATACCTTAAGAAATCAGGCATCATCGAACACTCAAATGAGAAAATAACAGGTATTACGCAAAAAGGACTATTTTTTGAAAAAGAAAACCCCCAGGCATTCGGCTTGGTGATAAATGCCACTTACGAATATCCAGACATTCGCTTTACCAATTACGGTAGTTTGAGTTGGCCATTTGCAATTAACAATGAATTGCGTTTGCAATCGTTTAAAAACATTTGGGTAGCAGAGTCATATAACACTGAGACAGCCCCTCAATTTGTTTTTACCAGTGACCAAGTCAATTTAGGACAACATGCCGGTTTTAATGCATGGGCAAGTTCACAAGGATTTCCTCAGCGTTCTTTTAAGCAGCAACGACATTTTATCCAGCCCTACAACATGCGTCAGTTTTCCTTGTGTCGAGTCAGCGGGCTAATTTTTTCCGGAATACTGGCTTGGTTTATCTCGCGTTTTATAAACCTGCTCTCAGTACCCGGGCTAGAAAGAAATCTACGCATCATTATCGACTGGTTGTTAGTGCTGGTATTTCGTAATGATATTGCAGTTTTAGCGCAAACTACTTCAACTAGTTTGGAAAAATCACATTTTACAGCCGGTGATTTCATTTTCAATCAAGGTGACGCCGCAAAAATGGCTTTTGTGGTTGAATCTGGACATTTAAAAGCAATCCAGAATGGCATCAAAATAAGAGAATTAGGCCCTGGAGATCATTTCGGTGAATTATTGCCGATACATCAAAATAAGCGCATAGAAACAGTCCAGTGCCTTACCGATTGTGAACTAAAAATTATTTCACAAGAAGATCTTGGCGGGCTGATAAAAAGTGGCTGGTTGATGAGTAAGGCAATTCGGAATCTAAGAGATTTTCAAACGGATGCTTCATTAACAGATGCCTCACTTGGATTGAAACGACTAACTTATGTCAGCAAACTGAGTTTACCGCTCAATCAGAAAGAAATTCTTGAGATAGGACGTAAAGCAAGTCTGAACAACCAGAAGATAGATGTAACAGGTATTTTAATCGGGGTAGGGGATTATTTCTTTCAAATTTTGGAGGGTGAGGAAACAACTATTAATCAGTTGGTGGAAAAGATAAGTCGTGATCCACGACATCGTGATGTCACAATATTAAGTGCGGAAACCGGTTGTGAAGAAAGACTCTTTTCAGACTGGAATATGAAAGCAGTAACTCTCAATGAAAGTAATGATCTCATATTACTGGCTATCAGCTTGATGCTACAAAACATTGCTCAATCTCATAACGCTATGGGAAGATACACTCAACCAGCTTTACTTAAATTCTTGATGGAAGGAATTAATCCACTAACCATCCCAATAAAAAGTGCAAAAAAGATAGTTGTTTCAGGAAGCCTTACAAACTTTGCAACACTGCGGAGTCAATTTTCTGACGAGGAACTCGTTAATGCAGTTAATAATTTCTTGGAAATTTGTTCGATAGCTTGCGTTGAATATGGCGGTCAAGTAATAAAGTATTCTGGAGAGTGTTTCGTCGCTCATTTTGAATCCAATCAAACAGATTCTGCTATCGCTGCATGCATTGATGCATACAAAAAAATCAAGCAACAAGCAAAATCATATCCTGATGGAAAAGAAATTAATTGCGGATTTGGTTTAGCTTCCGGGATGGTAGTAGAAGGCAACATTGGCTCGTCTATAAAAATGGATTACACAATCTTGGGTATTGCGGTTAACCAAGCTATTCAGTTTGGTGAAATTGCCCGAAACAATAACAAAGCTGTTGCCATTGATGAATCTTTTCTATCAAATGCTGCCAAGTCTTGGAAATTTGAAGAATCAGTAACTTTTACATTAAACGAAACCAATGAATCAATATGCTTATACACGCTTACAGTCAATTGATAAATTTATTGATCTCTCATAGCACTGTTAAAAATAGTTTTTCAAACAACCATTTTATTAATGATTCATTTAAGAATTAATTTTTGGGAGATTACTATGCACAAAATGTTATTGATTTTTATATTTACATCTCTTTCTCACACTACTTTTGCAGAAACAAACCAGTCAAATGATGAAAAAATTTCAGCTGGAAAACCAGGTCAACTATCCAACATATCTCGAACCATTAACCTTACTCTGCTAGATAACATGTTTTTGCCTCCAGAGCTTACTGTTAGTAAAGATGAAACAATTCAGTTTATTCTAAAAAATCTTGGTGATAATACGCACGAATTCTTGATCGGTTCAGAAGATGAGTTGAAGAAAGCTGCCAGCATGAAACGTAAAAATGAGCATCTAATCCGAATAAAGCCAGGCGAGCAAAAGGAACTGATATGGGAATTTACCAATATGGGAATAGTAAATTTTGCCTGCCCACTAAGTGGGCATTTCAAAACGATGAAAGGAAAAATAATTGTAAAAAACTGAACGGTAAATTGATATCCAAATCTGGACAAGTTATCAACTGCCATAGTTTTTAAAAACATGTTAACCGATTGCCTGTCGGTAAGCTCTAATGCAGCGCTCACGTGCTGTCACATGATTCACAATTGGCAACGGATAGGTTGATTTATTCCAGTCATGCACCCAAGTTTTAATATAATCAAAATGATTATCGAATCTTTCTATTTGCCTAGCTGGGTTAAAGATTCTGAAATAAGGAACTGCATCCGCACCGCAACCAGCTACCCACTGCCAATTGCCCACATTACTCGCCATATCGTAATCTAATAATTTTCTAGCAAAATAAGCCTCACCCCAACGCCAATCGATCAACAAGTGCTTGATAAGAAAACTAGCGGTGACCATACGAATCCGATTATGCATAGAACCAGTAGCATTTAGTTGGCGCATACCGGCATCGACCAGTGGATAACCAGTAGTACCCTCGCACCAGCGCTGAAATTCGGATGTATCGTTGTGCCACCGGATTTGATCGTATTTCGGCTTGAAGCTTTTATTCGTAGTGTAGGGAAAATGCCAAAGAATTTGAGTGAAAAATTCACGCCAGATTAGCTCGTTACAAAATGTATCGCTAATCTCATACGACTGATGGATAACTTGGCGAATACTGACGGTACCAAAGCGCAAGTGCGGTGATAATTGCGATGTTCCTAAACGTGCCGGATAATCTCTGTCCGAAGCATAGCGCGTCAACATATTAATACCGATCTGGTAATCAGGAACAGTGATTCTAGACCGGACAAAACCGATTTCTGTCAATGCTACGCTAGGTAATGATGAGATTTTAACAAGATTGGATAACTGCTCCGCACTCGTATGGGGCATTACCGAAGTCTGAGAAAGCAACAACCGCCATTTGCGCATATAAGGAGCAAATACCAAATAAGGATTTCCATCCGTCTTTACGACTTCACTCTTCTCAAAGAGCACCTGATCTTTGAAGCTATGAAATGCCACTGATCTTTCATTCAGCCAGTGGCGAAGGATATTGTCACGTTCACGTGCGTAAGGCTCGTAATCATGATTAGTGTACACTGCGGCAACCGGGTACGAATGCAAGATACGTTCGAAAACTTCCTGCGGCTTGCCGTAATATAGTGCTACTGAACTGCCATGACTCTGCCTGAGTCGTGCACACAGTGCTTGTAGCGTATCGAAAATAAATGTTACTCGCGCGTCGTCGCGCGACAGCCCGGTTAAGATGTTGGCATCAAAAATAAAAATGGGCAAGACTTTGTGTCCAGATGCCAGTGCATGCGCTAATCCCGCATTGTCGTGCAACCGCAAATCACGTCGAAACCAGAAAATAGCAAGTGGTGAAGTCATAGCAGCTTAAAGACAACCAGACTTAACAGTATAAGTCAGCCAAAGCTACCGATAACTCACCAAATTTGAATTTAAAATCGAATTCTTCCTGTAGCCGTTTAGGCGTAACATGGTAGCTATTCAATGCCAAAGCCGCCGCTTCGCCCAGCATCAGTTTCAGAATAAACGCCGGTGTTCGAAAAAATGTCGAGCATTGCAATATCTGACCTAAAGCTTCCGCGAATTCCTGATACCTCACCGGACTAGGCGCTACCGCATTGATCGCTCCTCGATAACGCAAATCGAGCGCCGCTACAGTATAGATTGAAACAATGTCATCAATATGTATCCATGGCAACCATTGTTTTCCATTACCGACGGGACCACCAAGTCCTAGCTTAAAAACTGGCAGCAGCTTTTCTAACATGCCACCGTGACCCAACACTACGCCGGTACGAATGCTCACTCGACGTACAGCATTACTTTCGATTTTTGCCGTTTCTTGTTCCCAATCATGGCAAATAGTTTGCATGAAGCTAAGTTCTTCAGGCACGATATAAAATTCATTATAGTACTCATCACCAATTCCAGGATAAATGCCGATTGCCGAGGCACAGACAAATGCATTCAAACTATTTGGTGCAGCGGCAACCAGCTTACGGGTACTGAGAATGCGCGACTCGTAAATCTCGTGCTTACGCCTCTTAGTCCAACGTCCTTGACCCAAATTTTCACCCATCAAGTTTATGATAACATCACAATCTTTTACAGCTTCGGGAGGCACATCCTGCACAGCATAATCCCAATCAAACGCCGGTACGCCGAGCTGTTCTCCGGCACGCTCCCCATCGCGACTTAACACAGTGATGCTATGATGGTCTTGTAGTAAACGCTGTACTAATTGCTGACCAATGAATCCCGTTGCGCCTGTAATCAGAATTTTCATTCTCAATCCCTTCCAACTCGTTCAAGATTGTACCGTTGTGTATTAATTTGTATAAAGTACATTTGATTTGATTATCACTTCCTCGAATCGAGTAATTGTCACATCGAATCGGCACCACCAAACGCAAAA
The DNA here is from genome assembly GCA_023257295.1 of Nitrosomonas sp. Classification (GTDB taxonomy): domain Bacteria; phylum Pseudomonadota; class Gammaproteobacteria; order Burkholderiales; family Nitrosomonadaceae; genus Nitrosomonas. Next base: position 21,411 of record JALRCN010000022.1, read on the forward strand.
AAATTACTATCTAATTATCACTATCTTACCAACCGGATGATCTTGCTCCAGCATGCGATGGGCGTCAGCCGCATCCATCAAGGTAAAGGTTTTCGCCACTTTCACGCTCAATTTGTTTTCATCGAATAATGCAGCGCATTGCCGCAAAATGCCGCCTTGATGGCGCTTGGCCGCTTCCAATTCAAGCAAAACGGGACTTAGCATCAATTCCAGGCTAAAACGTACATTGCGTTTCCTTGCTTCGCTCCAGTCCATCTCCGGGGTAGGCTGCAAGATCGTCACCACATCGCCGTACGGCTTGACGCACTGAAAACAGCTTTGCAACACAGCGGCGCCGACGGTATCGAATGCGATGTCCACGCCCTCTCCGGCGGTATAGCGCTTAACCTCTGCTGCAACATCCTGCGTGCGGTAATTGATCGCCCAATCCGCACCAAGTTGTTTCACAAAAGCGGCCTTTTCCTCGCTGCTTACAGTAGTAATGACATGCGAACCCGCCAATTTCGCCAACTGAATCGCAACATGCCCCACCCCACCGGCACCGGCATGAATCAGCACCGTTTGGTTTTGGCGGATGCGCGCCCGATCGTGCAGCGCTTCCCAAGCCGTAATTAAAACCAGCGGCGCGGCAGCAGCCTGCTCAAACGTTAACGCACGCGGCTTTAACGCCAGTAAACTGGCATCGACGCACGCATATTCGGCACACGTGCCTTGGCGGTGATTAAAACCTGGCTGTGAAAAATACACTTCATCGCCGGGTTTGAAATTCTCAACTTGCGCACCCACCGCTTCGACGATCCCGGCGGCATCGCAACCCGGAATCACGGGAAAAGTAACCGGAAAACGCTCCGGTGCGGCACGCAACTTACAATCGATCGGATTGACACCGATCGCTTTAATACGAATCAATGCTTGCGTAGCGCCGCAACCGGCGGGATTATCCACTTCCCCGTACTGCAACACATCGGCAGAACCGCCTTGCGTGAAATAAATCGCTTTCATCATGCTCTCCTAAACGACTGATATGCTACTCAAGCGCTTCGTAGCGAATTTCAATCACCGTTATTTCTTCCGTGCCAGCAGGCGTATATAGCATCACCGTATCGCCTTCACGCGCTTTAAGCAACGCCCTCGCCAACGGTGATACCCAACTGATACGCCCGCAGCCTGGATTGACTTCATCCAGACCGACAATGCTATAGGTGTTTTCCTCACCGCGCGCGTTACAAATTGCCACCGTCGCGCCGAAAAAAACTTGATCGCAATCGCCGCGTTGCGCCGGATCGATCACTTCGGCATTATCCAAACGCTTCGACAAAAAGCGCAGACGGCGATCGATCTCGCGTAAACGCCTTTTGCCGTAAATATAATCGCCATTCTCCGAGCGATCTCCGTTGGATGCCGCCCACGTAATTGTTTTAACCAGCTCCGGACGCTCTATTTTCCACAAACGGTCGAATTCTTCCTTCAAGCGCTTGTGCCCGGACGGCGTGATATAGTTCTTCACCCCTTGCGGCAGTTTCGGCGAATTGTCCGGCTCTTCCTCGTCTTCGTTTTCTTTGGTAAATGCTTTATTCATCCGATCTATAATTGCCGAATGGATTAGGTGCGGTACGATAGCGAGGTTTCATCGTCAACTCAAGCCGCACGAACAATCTTCCAGCAATAATGAATCCTGTTATCGCGCTTAAAATCCTCCGGGATCGTCTTGGTGCTAATATCCTCAATGACTAAGTCTGTCAGCTCTTCTTCGTCCATCTTGAAGCGGCGGAAGTTAGTCGAGAAATAAAGTATCCCGTTCGGCGCGAGCAACGCTGCGGCATTGCGGATCAATTGCACGTAGTCTTGCTGAATATCAAAAGCCTCATCCATTTTCTTGGAATTGGAAAAAGTCGGCGGATCGAGAAAGATCAGATCGAATTGCGGTTTTTGTTTTGAACGGACTTGATCCTCCAGCCATTGCATACAATCGGCGCGCACCAGCTTATGGTCGCCATGAATGCCGTTGAGTTCGAAATTGCGCCTCGCCCAATCCAAGTAGGTATTGGACATATCCACCGTGACGCTGGATATAGCGCCGCCGATGACTGCATGCACCGTGGCGCTGCCGGTGTAGGCGAATAAATTCAGAAAACGCTTGCCCTTGGCTTGTTGCTGTATCAACAGACGCAGCGGGCGGTGATCGAGAAACAAGCCGGTATCGAGATAATCTTCGAAATTCACCCAAAACTTGCCCCCGCCTTCTTCGACCACATGAAAATGACGGGCATCGTCGAGCTTTTCGTATTGATCGGTATTTTTCTGCTTGCGGCGGATCTTAAGAAACACTTGGCTTGCCGGAACTTGCAACACCTTGGCGATTTCTCTCATGGCGCCGGTGAGCCGCTGATTGGCCTTGGCGGGATCGATGGATTTCGGCGGCTCGTATTCCTGCACGTTGACCCAGGTTTTATCGCCGCGATAAACATCCACAGCCACTGCGTATTCCGGAAGGTCGGCGTCGTACAGACGGTAACAATGGACATGATTCTGTTTGATCCATTTGCTCAGTTTCTTCACATTCTTTTGCAAGCGATTAGCGAACATTTCCGCTTGGCTGTCGATCTGCTCGACTTGCGCACGACGACTGATGTTCTCTACCCGTTCCTGTTGCGATTTGGCTTTCGGTTCGAAAAAAGATTTTTCTTCAATCGCAAGCCGCAGCAATTTGCATTCCAATGCGCCGTTGAACAAGGTGACAGGTTTTTGCGAACGAATGCCGAGACGAAACCCAAGTTCCGGATCGCCGATAATAATCGCCGCTTGCCAGCCGATGAAGCGTTGCTTCATTACTTCACCGAACTGGCGGTAAAGCGCAGCGGTTTGCTCTTCGTCGCCAAGCCGTTCGCCATACGGCGGATTGCAGACGATCAATCCTTTCACCCAGCTTATTGCTGCGGCAGCATCGGCGATATCGCGTTTCTCGACATGAATTTTCCCCGCCAAACCGGCGTTTTCGATATGCAGCAATGCGGCAGTAACGGCATGGCGATCCTGGTCGAAACCGGCGATCACCGGCAATTGGTTCATGCCTATCTCTCGGCGGTTACGCGCCTCGATCAGCAAGCTTTGCCACAGCGCATCGTTATGCTGCTTCCAGCCCAGAAAACCGAAATAATCGCGCTGCAAGCCCGGCGCGATGTCACCCGCGATCATCGCCCCTTCGATCAGCAACGTGCCGGAGCCGCACATCGGATCGAGCAACGAACCACCCCGCTTGGCGATGTCCGGCCAGCCGGCGCGCAATAAAATCGCAGCCGCCAGGCTTTCCTTGATCGGCGCTGCGACATTGACATCGCGGTAACCGCGCCGGTGCAAGCTCTCGCCGGACAAATCCAAGCTCAGTTGCGCGTTGTCGTTATGCAAATACACGTTGACACGAATGCTGGGGTACTCGGTATCGACATTGGGACGAACGCCGAACTTAGCGCGAATTTGATCGACGATGGCATCTTTCACTTTAAGCGCGCCGAAATGCGTGTTGTTGATCGCCGGATTGTTTTTGCTGCTGAACGACACCGCCAGACTGTCGTCTGGATTTAAGTGCAGCGACCAATCGGTACGCTGAACACCGTCGTAAAGATCCTGCTGGGATTTGACGTCGAAACTGTCGAGCAGCAATAAAACCCGGCTGGCGGTACGCAACCATAAACAGGCTTTATACGCCATGGCCAGATCGCCCTGAAACGCCACACCGGCCATTTTCTGCTGCACATGTTCCCCGCCCAGCGCCAGGATCTCATTGGCGAGAATATCCTCCATCGCTTTCGGCGTGGTGGCGAAAAGCCGGTAATGATTCATAAAGCGATTCCGCGCCTACCGGCTCGAACTTGCCGGACGATTGCCAATGCCGTTACTCACAACGATATACATTGCCGATAAAAATAATTTCCTTATCCATTCCGGGAAATTCATATTTGCCTGTGTTATTCGAATGAATGACATGAACGTTATTACCTCCCAGCTGTTGCGCTTCGGCAACCAGATTTCTTCTCGCTTTGATCAAACGCTCGGTATACGGCGCATCGCCTGCGTCGGTTTCGCTTTCTTTCGATGAACCTTTAACCTTCCCCAGCAATTCGCAGCCGCCCGGGCCTTCGTCGCCCAACGTGATGATTACGGGTTTATTCCCTTCCGCATGCGCCGAAAGTGCGACATAGCCTAAGAGAATCAGCAATAGCGCATATTTGATCGGCTTTCTGATTTTATTGATAACTTGCATCGACAACTCCTGAAACATCGTTTTAAATTCTGTTATCCATCAAAGGCGTTTAAAACGCTCGGCGGGTTGATCCAGCCAGTGCATCAAACCCAAGGTATTCAGCTTAATGTCCGACCGCAACAATTCATCAATATCGCCTTCCGGCAAACGGCAATTCCGTTCCGCCAGGCGACGCAGCAACAATTCCCGCAGCGCTGCGGCAATCGCCGATTCCCGGTCGGGATTGTCTTTTTCCCGTTGTGCGATTTCGACGTGCGCATCGATAAAATAATGCATCGCTTCCGCATGATGCGCCAAATGACCAACCCGGCTGTAGTGGGTCAGATACGCATAACGCGGCTGGTACGCCATGATGCGATCGATCGAGGCATGCGCCGCTTCGGGATCGAATTGCACCGGGGAAGTGGTCGGAAAGACGAATTCCATGCCGCCGACATCCAATTCCCGGTATGAAACACCAAAAGTGTCGCCGGTAAAGAACGATTGGCTGCGTTCGTCAAAAACACAATTGTGATGACGCGCATGGCCCGGCGTATCGAGAAACAGCAGCAGACGGCCATTGAAATCGAGACGAAATCCGTCGGCGGCTTCGACGATGCGATCGGCATCGATCGGCAAAATCTCGCCGTAAACACGTTTAAATTCCGCTTCGCCATAAACGGCTACCGCACCGGCCACCAGGCGCGCGGGGTTGGCCATGTGGCTGGCACCGCGCGGATGAACGACCAATGTGGCGTTCGGAAACCGGCGCATGCATTCACTGGCACCGCCGGCATGATCGAGATGGATATGCGTCAGAATGACATAAGCAACCGCTTCCGGCGCAATCGATTTCCGTTCCAGCGATTCGACGACGCCGGAAATGGAATCGTTGGTGCCGGTATCGATCAGCGCGGCTGCGCCGTTCTCCACCAGCAAATGAATCGCCGCGCGTTTTGGGCGATGAAATTGCGCATCGATAGCGCTAATACCGTATTCATAGTCGGTAACGAGGGATGATGACATATTTTTTGAATGTGCTCGTAGCTCTATTGTTTTATTCGCGCGACAAAACCGGTTTATCGCTGCGGTTGTTTTAATTGTTCAAGAATAGCCGGATTTTCCAGCGTTGAAATATCCTGCGTGATCGCTTCGCCTTTGGCGAGGGCACGCAAAAGCCTGCGCATGATTTTACCAGAACGTGTCTTGGGCAGATTTTCGCCAAAACGGATTTCGTCCGGCTTGGCAATCGGTCCGATTTCCTTAGCCACCCAGTCGCGCAACGTCTGGGTAATCCGAATCGCTTCGTCACCCTGCGGGTAAGCGCCTTTCAGCACCACAAACGCAACAACGGACTCCCCTTTGATTTCATGCGGTTTCCCAACCACCGCCGCTTCCGCAACCAGCGGATGCGCAACCAAAGCAGATTCGATCTCCATGGTGCCGAGACGATGGCCGGAAACGTTCAGCACATCGTCGATACGCCCCATGATCCAAAAATAACCGTCATGATCGCGGTAAGCGGAATCGCCCGCCAGATAATACTGGCCATTGGCGATATCCTGCGGAAAATAGGTTTTTTTGAAACGCTCCGGATCGCCCCAAAGGGTGCGGATTTGCGACGGGAAAGGTTTTTTGATCACCAAAATGCCGCCTTTGCCTTGCTCAACCTCATGGCCGGTTTCGTCAACCACGGCAGCAAAAATACCCGGCAATGGAAATGTACACGATCCGGGTTTAAGCGCTACCGCACCCGGCATGGGCGCGAGCATGTGACAGCCGGTCTCGGTCTGCCACCAGGTATCGACGATCGGACAACGCGATTGCCCTATTTTCTCGTAAAACCACATCCACGCTTCGGGGTTGATCGGCTCGCCGACCGATCCCAGTAAACGTAACGAAGACAGATCGTACTGCGCGGGCAAATCTGCCCCCAGCTTGATCAGCGAACGAATCGCCGTCGGCGCGGTGTAAAAAGTGGTCACCTTATGTTTCTGGATAATTTCCCAGAAACGCCCGGCGTTCGGATAGGTGGGAATGCCTTCGAAAATCACTTGGGTTGCGCCCATCGCCAGCGGCCCATAGGCAACGTAGCTATGCCCGGTGATCCAACCGACATCCGCCGTGCACCAGAAAATATCCGTCGGCTTGTAATCGAAAATCCATTGCATGCTCAATTGTGCGCCCAACAAATAACCCGCGCTCGAATGTTGCACACCTTTCGGCTTTCCGGTCGATCCGGACGTATACAGCGTAAACAACGGATGCTCGGCGCTGACCCATTCGGGTTCGCATTCCGTACCGACGCCTTGGGTAATTTCATGCCACCAGACATCTCGAGCGGGATCAAACGAAATTTGCGCACCGGTGCGTTGATACACCACCACGCGTTTGACCGTACCGGTGCCGCCCATACCCAGCGCCTCATCGACGACCGCTTTTAGCGGATTATGCTTGCCACCGCGCACTTGTTCGTCGGCGGTAATCACGGCAACGGCACCGGCGTCGACGATACGCTCGTGCAAGCTTTTGGCGGAAAAACCGCCGAACACCACCGAATGAATGACGCCTAAGCGTGCACAAGCCTGCATCGCAACCACCGCTTCAATGCGCATCGGCATATAAATCACGACACGATCGCCTTTGCCGATGTTTTGCGCTTTCAACGCATTGGCGAATTGGCAAACACGCCGATGCAAATCGCGGTAAGTCGACCGGATGACCTGTCCGTCGTCGGCTTCAAAAATGATCGCCGCTTTGTCAGGCTGGGCGGCAAGATGCCGGTCCAGGCAGTTATACGAAACATTCAATACCCCATCGGCAAACCATTGATAAAACGGCGCCGACTGTTCATTCAGTATTTGGGTAAAAGGCTTATGCCAGAGAATATGCGCACGCGCTTGCTTAGCCCAAAAATTCTGAAAATCCTGCTCCGCTTCCACGCACAGCGCCCGATAAGCCTTCATACTGGGAACATTCGCTTGACTGGCGAAAGCAGCGGAAGGCGGAAATACACGCGTTTCGTGCAAAACGGATTCGATGGTCGTCGACATGCAATTCCTCCGGCATTTCATTGATTCATGACAATGGTCAGGATTGTATCACCGGCATTGGTCGCGATTGACACTTCTTGCGCTTTACAGCATGCCGGATATATACCTTCAAAACTTGAGATCGATCAATGCGATTGAATTTTTTTCGGATTACAATGGCTATCGTTCATTTATGTTTAGGAGATCTCTCATGGGAACAAAAATGACTTATCCCGGCTTTCATCCCGTTGCCCGTCACGACGGCATTTTTCAGGAAAAAATCCACGATGCCTACAAAATCAAAGGCAAGCTCGCGGAACCGACGGTATATCCGGTATGCAACGCGGTATTTCATGAAGGACGCTGGCACTGGAGCGCCACGCCGGTCGATGCGCATCGGCATAATTGCCCGACATGCCAGCGCATCATGGCGGTTGAGGAAAAAGACAACGCCACATTGATCACAACCACCGACATTCATCTTGCGCGCAGCATCGCGGAAGCGATTCATCATGCTTATCAGGGTCACTTGGAGTTTCACTACAATCTGGAAGAAAATCTGCTGCGTGCACAACATTGGTCGCATTAACAGCCTGTTAAAGTCGAAGGTTTAATCGTTTTTCCCATCGATTGAGGAGAAAAAAATGACTATCGGTGAAATTTGCAATCGCGAAGTAATCGTCATTCAGCGCGACGAGACAATCCAAGAAGCAGCCAAGCTGATGCGCCAATTCCATGTCGGCGCCATCATTGTAATCGACAAACCCAATGGCGGAACGGTGCCGGTTGGCGTGATAACGGATCGCGATCTGGTGGTCGAAGTCATGGCAACGGAACTGGATGAAACGGTGATTACCGTCGGCGATATCCTGACGCCGGAGCTCTTCGTAGTAACGGAAAATACCGCAATCGACGAAGCCATTGAGTTAATGCGCAAGAAAACCGTCCGGCGTTTGCCGGTCGTGGACGATTCAGGAGAATTGATCGGCATTCTGACGCTCGACGATGCTTTGCAATTGCTGGCGGAACAATTGCTGGATCTTGCCAAGCTGGTGCGCTACGAACAAAAAAAAGAAGAGCGACATCGCCCATGACCTGATAGACCGTTGAGTCAATCATTCGATTTGCGGAGAGAAAGCGCCGTTATGGAGTCGCCTACTATCCCTGCCCTACACGCCCGTCGATGTCATTGCGTTGGGGCCAATGTGTAACGTCGCGACGCAGCGTACGGGCCTGAAAACAGTGCTACTGCCCGTATGCAATCAAAAGGATTACGCGATGCGCCGAAAACCACGCGCACGGCAATGCAATTTATCCCGCTAAAAACTGTGGATGAAGCCATTCAAGCGGCATTGCGGCAAACCAACACATCGCTGCCGCCACCGACATTCAAGCTTGTCTGATAGACTATCGGGAATCGTTGCTTATTTTCCGTTTAACTTATCCAAGTCTTGTATAGCAATCAAAATGTCATTACTCACGCAATCGCCTGTCTGGCGTGCATTACAAACACATCATAAGGCCATGGCGCAGCGTCATTTGCGCGAATTGTTCCAACAGGACGCGCGTCGGTTCGAGAAGTTTTCGTTATTGTTTAACGACATGCTGATGGATTATTCCAAACAACCTGTCGATCAAGAAACCATCGATCTGCTGCTGGCGCTGGCACGCCAGCAAAAACTCGAAGACTGGATTGCCCGTATGTTTTCGGGAGACAAAATCAACATCACCGAACATCGCGCCGCATTGCATGTCGCGCTGCGTAGCGAGCAAAGCATGTTCATCGACGGCGCAGATGTGATGCCCGAGGTCAAGCGCGTGCTGAAGCAAATGGAACATTTTTCGGTTGCTGTCCAAAGCGGCATTCGCTGCGGCTATAGCGGAGAAACCTTTACCGACATCGTCAACATTGGCATCGGCGGCTCCGATCTCGGTCCGGCCATGGTCACCGAAGCACTGAAGCCCTATTGGATCAGCGGCATCACACCGCACTTCATTTCCAACGTTGACGGCGCTCAATTATCGCAAGTCTTGCAGCGATTGAATCCGGCGACAACGTTATTCATTATTTCATCGAAAACATTCACGACGCAGGAAACGCTCGTCAATGCGCATTCCGCACGACAATGGTTTTTATCTCGCGGCGGCAGCGAGAAAGACATCGCCCATCATTTCGTCGCCGTTTCGGCCAATCGCGCCGCAGTCGAGAAATTCGGCATCGATCCGGAAAATATGTTCGTATTCTGGGATTGGGTCGGCGGACGTTATTCGCTGTGGTCGGCAATCGGTTTACCGATTGCATTGACGGTCGGCATGGGCAATTTTTATGCGCTGCTCGCCGGTGCGCGGGAAATGGATCGGCACTTCGCCACCGTGCCATTGGACAAAAACCTGCCGGTTATACTCGGCCTGATCGGCGTGTGGCAAATCAATTTCTTCGGTATCTCATCGCATGTAGTACTGCCGTACGATCAATCCATGCATCGCTTCCCGGCTTACCTGCAGCAATTGGAAATGGAAAGCAACGGCAAAAGAATCGCACACGACGGCGATACCGTCGATTATGCGACCAGCCCCGTCGTTTGGGGCGAGCTCGGCGCCAACGGTCAGCATGCGTTTTATCAATTGCTGCATCAGGGTACGCAGCCGGTTTCAGCCGATTTTCTGGTACCTTGCCAGAGCCATTATCCATTTGGCGATCATCATCGAGTGGTACTGGCCAATTTCCTGGCGCAAACCGAGGCGCTGATGAAGGGAAAAACCGAACAGGAAGCGCGCGCGGAAATGACATCGCAAAGTATCGATGCGGAAACGATACGACAACTGACTCCGCATAAAATATTCCCTGGCAATCGCCCCACCACATCAATTTTATTTAAAAAACTGACCCCAAAATCACTGGGCTCTCTGATCGCGCTGTACGAGCACAAAGTTTTCGTTCAAAGCGTGATTTGGAATATCAATCCTTTCGATCAGTGGGGGGTGGAACTGGGCAAACAATTGGTTGGAAAAATCCTGACCGAGTTAGAAAACCATGTTCCAGTAACTTCTCACGACTCATCCACCAACGGCTTGATCAATCACTTAAAAGCAAATCGCTAGCACCTGCCATTTTACTTTCAAACAGCGTTTGATTGCCGCTACACTGCACGTCACCATCAATCGCAAAAAAGAAACAACGATGAAGTCCGCGCTCGCTGTTTTGATTGCAGCAATGCTTTCGGCCTGTATTTCTCACCCGCTGGAAGCGCCACCGCCGCCTGCGGTCGTAAACACGGTTCCCGAGAATTGGCCGCAAGCGCAAGCGCAGAAACAACAGCACAAAACCGCATACCTCGAATCGCATCGGGTAGCATACGATTGGTTCGGCAATTTCGCGTTTAGCGAAACCGACGGCATTCCTTATATCACGTTGAAGCTTTTGCCTAAGCTTGCGCCCGAACTGTGGGACAGCGATGACAACTTTCTCGATGCCGTCGGCTTGTTTATCGACGAGCGGCAAAAAACTTATCCGATCGCACGCGGCATCGGCTTCAGCGGTTTATCCCGAAGCGATGCGCAAGGCAATATCGATTATGCTTCATTTACTTGCGGCGCATGCCATATCGGACGGGTGCGGCTGGAAGACGGCACCATCGATTATCTGGACGGCGGCATCGTCTTGCCGCCGGAACCCGGCATCACCGATTTCATGTCGGTATAGGAGCAAGACAAGCGCCGCGCAAGCTGGGATGAAAGTCACAAACGATTGATCAACGGCGGCGGACAATGGAACGGCAATGTGCCGACACCGATTTACCGCAATCTGATCGCAATGTTGACATTGGGCTTGGATAACACCGATATGCGCGTAGCCGCATTTGCCGACGAATTGCTCGACGGCCTACCAGCCAGTCCTTATCCTTTCGCAGTCGATATCGAACTGGCCAAGCACGGGAAATCATTGTTCGCCGAGCATTGCGCCGACTGCCATCAACCAAAAAACGGCAAGGTTTACGATACCGGCACCAGCATGAAGCGCGCTTACGTGGTCGGCACGCTGCTAAATTATGCCGCGCACAAGGAGTTGTACGAAAATTGCTCACCGGAAACCACGATCAATTTGCATGGAAAGGATATCAAACCCTGCGCGGAATTTGACGGTGTTTCGATGGTTGGCAGGAAAGACGTGCTGATGTCGTCCAACAACGAACATCGCGGCTACAACGCCCGGCCTTTAAGCGGCATTTGGGCACAGGCACCGTATCTGCATAACGGCACCGTACCGACGGTTTACCATTTGCTGGTACCGAACGAGCGTCCGGAAAGCTTTATCAAAAGCCGCCTGGATTACGATCAAAAGCTGCTCGGTTTTTCCTGGGACCCGCAACAACCGGGCAATCGCGACGAAGGTTACTCCTTCAAGGTCAAGGTCAAGGTCAATGCCATTGCCGCAATGAGCAACAAAGGGCATGATAAAGACATCACGGAAGGCAAAAAAACCTACCGCCTCGATTGGTCGAACGATAAACAAGGCGCATGGGCAATCATCGAATATTTAAAAACCCTGTAATTCCGCTGGAAGCCATGAGTTTTTTCCAGGAATCAAACCGAAGTCGCGCTAATGTTTGATATTCGTTTATGAATTCAGTACAATAGCGCTCCTTTTAACCTTGTCTCACCGGCAACCGTTTTCCGGGAGGCTTTAACCCATAAGGAATCTATGCGACATTACGAAATCGTTTTTATTGTTCATCCCGATCAAAGTGAGCAAGTACCGGCAATGATCGAGCGTTATCGCGGTATTGTCACCGCGAGAAACGGCAAAATCCACCGCTTGGAAGATTGGGGTCGGCGTCAACTCGCCTATTTGATTCAGAAAGTACACAAAGCGCATTACGTGCTGATGAATATTGAGTGCGATCAACAAGCGCTGGACGATTTGGATCACGCATTCAAATTCAGCGATGCGGTACTGCGGCATTTAACCATTAAAACCGACGGTCCGGTTACGGAACCATCCCCGATGATGCGTCAAGAAGAAAGAGCCATTCCGGTCGTAGCGGATACTGCCGATGAATTGGTTGTCGACGAATTGATCGAAGAACCCGGCGCTCCGGCGTAGACTGCCAGCCATTTTGGAATGCAATCAAACCGTTATTTGTGGAAAAATCGCTAAACCGGGCGCAGTGCGCTATACACCGGCCGGGATTGCGGTGATTGAATTTACCGTCAATCACGCTTCGAAACAAAAAGAAGCCGGTGTCGTTCGGCAAATAATCTTTGATCTTCCAGCCATGGCGGTGGGACAAGCAGCACTGGCAATTGCCGAATTGGAACCGGATAGCGCGGTTAAACTGACCGGTTTTTTGAACAGAAAAAGCCGCATGAGCCAACAGTTGATATTTCACACCAATCGGATCGAATGTATCTGATTTACGAATAGGAATGAATATGACAGCACGTTTTACACGACGCAAAGAAAGCAAAGACAAAGAAAGAGAAAAGAAAGCCAATCGTCCGTTATTCAAGCGCAAGAAGTTTTGCCGCTTCACTGCGGAAGGCATCAAACACGTTGATTATAAGGACATCGATATCCTGAAGGATTTCATCAACGAAAATGGCAAAATCATTCCGGCGCGCATCACCGGAACCACCTCTTTTTACCAACGCCAGCTCAGCACTGCGATAGAGCACGCGCGCTTCCTGGCTTTGTTGCCTTATACCGATCGTCACTGAGGAGTCACGCGATGCAAATTATTTTGATGGAAAAAATTACCAATTTGGGTCAATTAGGCGATGTCGTCAACGTTAAAAGCGGCTTTGCGCGCAACTTTCTAATCCCACAAGGAAAAGCAAAACGAGCAACCGAGCAGGCAATCGCCGAGTTTCAATCCAAGCGCGCCGAGCTGGAGAAAAAACAAGCCGCAGCATTGGTTGCCGCGCAGGCTGTAGCGGCAAAATTGGACGGCTTGCTGGTACAAATTACGCAAAAAACCGGCAGCGATGGAAAATTATTCGGTTCCGTATCCAACGCCAATATCGCCGAAGCGCTGGCAGGACTCGGTTTCACCATAGAAAGATCCATGATCCGTATGCCGAACGGGCAATTGAAACAAGTTGGCGATTATCCGCTGACGGTCTCATTGCACAGCGATGTGACGGCCAATATCACGGTATCGGTGCTGGGCGAAGCGATGCTCTAATCGCTGTTCGTTATTTTATCCCACGAAAACAAGGCTACTCCGGTAGCCTTGTTTTTTTACCCTCTCAGCAATGATAGAATTCACTTCCGATCAACCATGAATTTCTATCACCCATGGCGCAATCACCCATCAGCATTCACCAGGATCAATTCGTTGACCCACTGAAAACCCCGCCGCACTCCATCGAAAGCGAACAATCGGTTTTAGGCGGCCTGATGCTCGATAACAACGCCTGGGACAGGATCGCCGACATCGTCACCGACAGCGATTTCTACCGCCACGATCATCGCCTGATTTATCACCATATTTGCAAACTACTGTCGCACAATAAACCGGCAGACGTAATCACCGTGGCCGAATCGCTTGAAACATCCGCCGAGCTGCAAACCATCGGCGGGCTTGCCTATATCGGCGCCATCGTGCAAAACACGCCGTCCGCCGCCAATATCAAACGTTATGCAGAAATCGTGCGTGAACGCTCGATCATGCGCAATCTAGCGCAAGTCGGCGTGCAAATCGCCGATTCGGCATACAACCCGGCCGGACGTTCCGCAGCGGACTTGCTGGACGAGGCCGAAGCAAAAGTATTTGAAATCGCCGAAGAAGGCGCACGCGGAAAAGAAGGATTCATGGACATTCAACCGCTGCTGAAAGAAGTAGTGGAAAGAATCGAACTGCTGTATAGCCAGGATAATCCGAGTAACGTAACCGGTATCGCATCCGGTTTTCACGATCTCGATCAAAAAACTTCCGGCTTCCAGCCGGGGGATTTGATCATCGTCGCAGGGCGCCCTTCGATGGGTAAAACCGCTTTCTCGTTGAATATTGCCGAACATGTAGCGCTGGAATTAAACAAACCGGTTGCCGTATTCAGCATGGAAATGGGCGGCACACAACTTGCGATGCGCTTGTTGGGCTCGGTCGGCAAATTGGATCAACACAAAGTACGCACCGGGCGACTGGAAGACGAAGATTGGCCCAAGCTCACACACGCACTGGGCAAATTGAGCGAAGCGCCGATTTTTATCGATGAAACCGCCGCATTGAATGCCTTGGAACTGCGCGCGCGCTCCAGACGCCTATACCGCCAGCATGGCGAACTTGGACTCATCGTGGTCGATTACTTGCAACTGATGTCTTCCACCAGCCATGGAGAAAACCGCGCCACGGAAATCTCCGAAATATCGCGCGCCTTGAAAGGATTGGCAAAAGAACTCAAAGTACCGGTAATCGCATTATCGCAGCTTAACCGCAGCCTCGAGCAGCGGCCCAACAAACGCCCGGTCATGTCGGATCTGCGCGAATCGGGCGCAATCGAACAAGACGCCGACGTAATATTGTTTATTTACCGCGATGAAGTCTACAATCCGGATTCGCCCGACAAAGGCATCGCCGAGATTATCATCGGCAAGCAGCGTAACGGGCCGATCGGCAAAGTGGATCTGACCTTCCTTGGCGAATATACACGCTTTGAGAATCATGCCCGCTCCGGCTATTATTAAGTAGACGCCGAATAATCCGACGAACAAAATGAGATACAGGGGATGGAGCGCAGAAAGATAAGACATATCATAGCGACAGGCAAAATTCTCGAACACCGCCCAACGCAGCAGATCACTTGCGCAGCCAATTACTCAGTGTTTCCTTAACGAAAAGGATGGAACAATCGGTGAAATATAACAACCCACATCCGCACCGGCAAAAACCTTTGCGGCGATTGTTGCCGTATCTGTTCCTTTTCGTCATTCTCTCCGGCTGCATATCACCGATAGCGCTCAATCGCGCCGTGACCGTATACGACGAAGCCGTTACCGACGCCATATCGCAACAACTGCTAACCAATATCGTACGCGCACATTACCGCCAGCCGGTGCATTTCACCGGTGTGTCCAATATTGCCGCCACCTTTACTTTTGCCGCCAATGCCGGAGCCACGCCCGCTTTAGGCGGACTCGCCGGCACTACGCTCATGCCGGTTTTCGGCGGCAGCCTGGCGGAAAGCCCAACCATCAGCATCGTTCCCATCGAAGGTGAAGAATTTACAAAGCGCCTGCTGACGCCGTTTCCGCAAAGCAAACTGACACTGCTGCTGCGCCAGCATTTCGATGTCGATATGCTGCTGCGCATGATGGCACAGGAAGTGCGCATGATGCACCCCGAGCAGCAAATCGCTCATCGCAACAACCCTTCCGATAAAGCGGGATATGAAATGTTCCGTCGTATAGCGCTGCATCTATCGGCAATTCAGGATCACAACCAACTGTATGCCGAACCGCTGTCGCTGACGCACACCTGGACCATTCCCGCAGCCTCGATTGCGCCCGACAGCTTTCAGTCGCTGCAAAAGGAATTCATCGTGCGTTACAACCCGGAAACCGATACTTTTACCTTGCGCAAGCAAATCCCGGGGCCGATTCTAATCACCAATTACAACCCCGATACGCTCTCCGAAGAAGAGCGCGAAAAACTGAACGAACACGCGCGGGAATGGGATGTCAGCGACATCGCGTTCGATATCCGCGCGGACTATTTCGGCGGCGAATGGCCGATGAACGGCTTTTTCCGGTTGCGAAGTTTCCACGCGATTCTCGGTTTTCTCGGCAAAGCGCTGGGGCAGGAAGCGGGCTATCGCGTCGAGAAAGATCCAAGAACGCCGCCGATCCTCAACAACGAGAACCCCGATCTGACCATGGAATTCACGGTTTCCGATTCTTCGCCGCCCAATGCCGATTTTTCCATTCGCTGGAACAACCGCCATTATGCGGTAAACACCACCGGCCCACATGCGCGCTGGAATCGCGATGCGTTTCAATTACTGTTCCTGCTGTTTCAAATGACCGTTACCGATTTGCCGCGCGTCGGTGTGCCGAGTATCACGATCGCCAAGTAACAATTACCTGACGAAGTTATCTTATCAAAACCAACAAAAACGCACCGCTCGACCCCAAACAACTCGGCAAACCATACGATCCCGCGCGGTTTGAATTCGAAACCACAGCGGAACTGGAAGATTTGACGGAAATCATCGGCCAAGCGCGCGCAATGGATACCGTGCATTTCGGCACCGGCATTTCTCTCAGCCGCACAAACCTTGGATGCTCAAACTGCCTCACGGGTGCGGCGAAGAATTGCGCTATTTCGATGCCACGCAGCAAGACATGGTCGAGCATGTCGATGATCTCCGCAAGCAGGAAGAATCCGTCAGCATTTCTGGTGTTCGAGCAATCGTATGGCATGATCGACGGTGATAGCGCTTCGATGGTGGAACTGTGCGCATTGCTGTCCAATCTTTCTGATGCGTCGATCAGGCCATCACACGGCTCAGCAAACTGGCAAACCTCAGCAAAGCGCTAATGCAGAAATAATCCCGGTGCTTATTTTTTCCTGCTTTTCCCGGTACGGGCGACAGGCAGCAGGCTGGTCAGCGCCTGATAGCGCTCGAACAAAAACGCTACACGCTCGGCTTCCGACACAAATGACTTCTTGCCATACGCCGCATCGACGGCGCGATCCAGATCCTGATGCGCGCGCACCAGTTGCGGCGGCATCGACAATGGATCGTACAAATCGGCGAGTGTTGAGCCGGGAAACAGCGCGCGGGCATCGAGCACGGCCTGCGCGGCGGTTTCGATGGCAGAAATCCCCCGCGCTAGCGCGCTTCCCCCCTTTGTCAAAGGGGGGCTAGGGGGGATTTCAGGCCACGGGAAGTTGTTGTAGACGATGCCAACGGAATAGCGGTAACGGCTTTCCAGACGTCCGCATACGGTACGCATCCAGGCGTTATGCATGGTGGAAGTAAGGATGCCGAAGTGGTAGAGAGTGGCGTTGGGGATCATGTTATTCAAATCAGTGCTGATGGTATGGCTATCGAAAAATCCGATCGGTACAAATAGCCTACGCTCAGAAGATACGCGAGGTACAAGAATATAATTGCTCTCTGGTTGCCGATTTTCAACAAATAATATGGCGGTAGCGGCGTGTTGGCGAGTTTGTGCTTTCGTGCTTTTAAGCCGGAATGCTCGTACAGCTTCCACTCGCTTCATCACTTCTGGCATGGTTCGCAATTCATTGGGAGTGATTCCGACCAACCACAGACACCAGCGTGTTTTCCCATTAATAAATTCTTCGGCACCGAGTAATGGTCGTAGCCATTTTTCAGCTTGCGGTTCTTTATTGAGTAATTCAGTTTTTTCTTCTGACGATAATAGAAGATTTCCACCATCAACCGGCTTGTTGCCATAAAGCATTTCAGGAACATTACAAATAGGGTCAGTTCGATTCTCCAACACGACATTCGGCGCATCCACCAAATAAGGATTGATATTCGCGGCGGAAACTGCATGTGGCTCCCCTTGGATATCAGCGTACTCAAAAATCATTTTTTGCACAGCTTCGTGTAAACCGAAACCGATAATGACGCAATGCACGGCGGCTTTACCGCTGGCTTCGCTGCTCCATTGGAAGGTACGGTGCGCGAAATGAATGTGCACGCCGCGTTGCAGCAGATCCGGCCACAGCACGCCGACTTGTTCGCCTTGTGTGATCGAATTGGTGGAAACGAAAGCAACCTGAGTAGCCGGATGAGCGGCAATGTAATCGGTGGCCTTGCGATACCAGCAGGCAACGTAATCGAGCAGCCCGGCATTCCTGGTATCGTGAAAAATTGCGGCGACATCAATGCGTTGCGCTTCGTTTAAGTAAGTTTTACCAATAAACGGCGGATTGCCCATCACATAATCGCATTCGCTCGCCGCAATTACCTTGTTCCAATCCAGTCGTAATGCGTTGCCGTGCACGATGCGTGCAGATTTATTGAGCGGCAGGCGGATGAAGTAGCGACCGAATTCTTCCGAGATTTGTGCGTTCATCTGATGGTCGGTGAGCCACAGCGCGACTTGCGCGATTTGTACCGGGAATTCCTCGATTTCGATGCCGTGGAATTGGTCGACGTTGACTTGCACGATGGCGGAGATGTCGAGCATCAATTGGCCGTCGCTGTGCAATTCGCGCAGCACTTTCAGTTCGAGCAGGCGCAGTTCGCGGTATGCGATCACCAGGAAGTTGCCGCAGCCGCACGCCGGGTCGAGAAATTTCAAGCTGGCGAGCCTGACATGGAATGCTTGCAGGTTCTGGGTTCTTCCCTTGACCGTGCGGGTAATTTTGTCGAATTCGGCATGCAGTTGGTCAAGGAACAGCGGACGGATCAGCTTCAGGATATTTTCCTCGGTGGTGTAATGCGCGCCGAGGTTGCGCCGCGCGTTCGGCGTTTCGTCCATGATGTTCTGGAACAACGAGCCGAAAATCGCCGGGGAAATGCCACTCCAATCCAAGGCGCAGCAGTACAGCAGCGCGGAGCGCATGTCGCTGTCGAAGCTGGCGAACGGCAGGCGTTCTTCGAACAGTTTGCCGTTGACGTACGGAAAACCGGCCAGCGTTTCGTCGATATTTTTCAGCCGCGCGGTTTCCGGCGTATTGAGGATATCGAACAGTTGAGATAACTGTGCCGCCAGATCGCTACCGTCCTCACGGGTTTTCTGTTCGATGAATTCGGTGAACTGCGTGCGCTCGAAAATGCCGGTATCCTCGGCGAACAGGCAAAACAACAAGCGCACCAGATACACTTCCAGGGCATGGCCGGTGTAGCCGATCTGCTTCAGACGGTCGTGCAATTTCGCCATGCGCTGCACCGCTTTGGCATTGACCGGGCTTTGCGGTGATATTTTCTGCGGCTGGTACCCGGCGATGAACCAGAACAGCTTGACGAATTTGTACAGTT
Source organism: Nitrosomonas sp. (assembly GCA_023257295.1). Lineage (GTDB taxonomy): Bacteria > Pseudomonadota > Gammaproteobacteria > Burkholderiales > Nitrosomonadaceae > Nitrosomonas. The sequence goes on from JALRCN010000022.1 coordinate 40,644, forward strand.
CCTTGAGCAGGAATTCGGTCTGTGTGCCTTCCACCGTGTCGTACAGACGAAAGCGCGCGAAATCGCAAACCAACACGAAACGCGGCAGTTCATGCTCCTTCAATCCGGGGAAATAGTCGATAGCCTGCTGGTAGGCGCGATCCAGGTCCTTACCGCGCGACTTGTGTTCAATCAGCAGATTGCCTTTCCATAACCAGTCGATATAGCCGTCGCGTCCGTCGAGTTTCTTGACCTTCTGCTCGAAGCTGCCGATGCGCTTGGAAGTGATACCGAACACGTTGAAGAATTCGATCCAGAACGGCTTGGCATCGGAGTCTTCCGATTCGGCTTTAGCCCATTCGCGGGAAAATGCCAGTGCGCGATCCTTGATTTCGTTCCAGGCCAGTGCCATGCAGTCTCCGGTGCGTTTACGCCAATATCGATGCAGCCGATTCTACGTGATCTTCCATAAACGTCAACGCGAGCGGCGCACCCTTGCATTGCCGTGATTAAAAATCGCGGTTGCAAGTTTGCAGCAAACTTTAGCAAGGAAATTGTCATTACCGCACATGGCAAAGCCATTGCCCGGATTGCGCCCGATCGGAAGGATAAGTGACTGCGATGCGACGCTCAAGCGTCTGGATGCACTGCGTGGCGCGGTTGATCGCCGGTGTTATTTAATACAAACCACCCGCACCTGATGAATATCGGTAACGCCTTGCAGTACTTTCTCGATACCGTCTTGCTTCAGCGTTCGCATACCGTCGTCTAGCGCGGTCACCATCATGTCCGCCACACGGGCGCGTTCCTGGATGTTTTTTTTCAGCGCGTCGCTGGCCGTCATCAGTTCGTGCAACGCCACCCGTCCGGAAAAACCGGTACCGGCGCAGTCGTCGCAACCAACTGGTTTATGCAGCATAATCCGGCCGCTCTCGTCGCCATATTGCTTGACCCAGTGCGCACGTACTTCCTGATAAGCAACCTCTGAATTTTCCTTGAAGCGGTCGATATGCCTGAGTTCTTCGCAATACTCCGTCAACAGCGCATTGATTTCATGCTCACTGGCGGCATGCGATTGCTTGCACTTGCACAATCTTTTCGCCAGCCGCTGCGCCAGCACGCCGAGTAGCGCATCGGAAAAGTTAAACGGGTCCATACCCATATCGAGCAGGCGAATCACCGATTCCGGTGCGCTGTTGGTATGCAGTGTGGCCAGAACCAGATGGCCTGTCAGCGACGCTTCGATGCCGATGCTGGTGGTTTCTTTGTCGCGCATCTCACCAACCATGATGATATCCGGGTCCGCGCGCAGGAAAGAGCGCATGATGACGGGAAAAGTCAGCCCCGATTTGACATTGATTTGCACTTGGCGCAAGCCTTTTTGCGTGATTTCAACCGGATCTTCCGCTGTCCAGATTTTTGTGTCGAAACGATTCAGGTATTTCAAAATGGAATGCAATGTCGTTGTTTTTCCAGAGCCGGTCGGCCCGCATACAAAAAACAGCCCATAGGGTTTGCTGACTATTTTTTGCAATTCTTCGCGGTTGCGCTCGGTGAATCCCATCTTTTCCAGCGGAATCGGCTCGCCCGCCGAAAGAATCCGCATCACGATGTCCTCCACGCCACCCGCCGATGGAATGGTAGCGACGCGCAGCTCGATATCCAACGGCGCGAATTTCCTGAATTTGATTTTGCCGTCTTGCGGTTTGCGCTTTTCGGAAATATCCATATCGCACATGATCTTGATCCGGGTAATCATGGAATTGCGATAGCCGGACGGAATCTCGATATAAGGCATCAGCGAGCCGTCCTTACGGAAACGGATTCTGGTTTTTTCTTTTCCCGGATAAGGTTCGATATGAATGTCTGACACTCCCATCTTGTGCGCATCGACAATGATTTTATTGACGAGCTTGACCAATTCGTTGTCGGAAGCCGCCGAGGATTCTTCGATCTCGTTCAGCACATCGTCAACTTGCTCGCTTTCAAGATTGGTTAGCATTTCATTGATGTCGCCCGCACCGATTTCATCCTGATTGCCGCCAAAAAACTGTTCCACGGTAGCGGCGAATTCGCGCTTCGTGGTTACCGCATAAACGATTTTGTGCTTTGGAAAGATGGTACTGGCAATGCGCTGTGACTTAACTCGCTCTGGATCCAGCGACAAAACGACCAATCCGTCCTTACCTTCGTCGATCGGCAATAGCGCATTGCTCTCGACATAGTCTCTTTTTAAATTCTTCAGCAAATCCAACGGCTTGATAAGATCCGCTTTGAATGGCTCATACTTGACGTCAAAAAAAGCGGCAATCGCCCTGCCGATAACCGGCAGGGCGATTTGAAATTCATCATGCAGAATATCTTCCAAATCGCGACCTTTTTCACGCGCGGAACGCGTCGCCAACTCGTAATCGGATGTGGAAATAATTGCATCGAGAATCAGATAATCGTATTTGGATTTCAGCAAATGTGCCGGTCTCTGTCGGTGCCTAAACGCAATGGCAAGAGTGCGGCAAATATCGGCCACCTCGTCAGCGATATCCGCCGGGAACGGTTGATTGTCGTTGCTATTAATCACCTGAACCACGCCCATCAATTCCTGCGTTTCCGCATTCAAAATAGGAGCTGCCAGCATTTGCTTAGTCCGATAACCGGTTCGTTTATCGACATCATGAGAAAAAACCAACGCCGGATTGATTTTCTTCAACTCGCTTTTGTTGTATACATCCTCAATGTTGATAACTTTCTTCTGCAAACCCGAAAAACCGATTACGCTGTTTTCTGTTACCGGTATTTTCAAATCCTGGAACGAATCGAGACCGGCTTTCACACGTGAAACAAAAAACGATTTATCTTCGTTCAGCGAATAAATCGTCAATCGATCCGCATTGAACAAAGCGCAAATATCCTTGCTGACCTCCAGCATGATTTCGTCAATATCGTTGGCGGCATGCACTTTGTTGATGACGGCCTGCAATCGTTTGACGGAATCCCTGACGGATGTCTTTATCTGTTTGGGTTGCGTACTGACGGCTGTGCTCATATGTCACTCCTCAAAAATCCTAAAATTCGAATAATTGATCGTTCTCAAGCCGTTTCGGATCGTATTTCCCGATAGATTGCCAGATTTCCTGCATCGTCTCATCGGCTTCATTCGGCTTCAGGTGTGTGATGTACAGCTTCACCGGACGCTCTAGTTTTTCCAGTTCCGCCGCCAACAAACTCGGACAAAGATGTTTCGAGCTGACCGCGATCTCTTTTTGCCGATTGCAAAATGCGGACTCGATAATCAAATACTGCAAATTATCGATCTTATTGACCTCAGTCCAAAACGCATCGTTGGTCGTCGTATCGCCGGAGAAAACCAGGCTTGTCGTGCCGGAATCCAATTGAAAGCCAACTGCGGGAACAGTGTGATTTGCCGGCAATGGCGTAATCCTGCGGCTATCGAGATGGATCGGATCGCCTGGCGATAACGCCTCGTAACGCATATACGGTCGGTCGCTATTGGGGATTCTTGTAAAATCCGGCCAGATTTGCCAATTGAATATGTGATTGCGCAAGGTTTCCAGTGTGGCCGGAAGCTCATGGATTACGATGGGCTCTTCACGCAAAGAACCAACGGTATCCACCATGAACGGAATAAACGCAATATGATCCATATGCGCATGCGTGACAAAGATATGATCGATTTTGGCTATTTCCTCCAAATGCAGACTGCTGACACCGGTTCCTGCGTCGATCAATACATCGTCATCCAACAACATAGCGGTGGTTTTATACTGCCCTCCTACTCCGCCGCTGCATCCAAGCACCCTCAATCTCATCGAGTTTACCTCTCAGCGTAGTGATTATTAACCAATAACACGGGAATACCGGACAATTGCATGACCTTATTGGTCACCGATCCAAGCAATAAACCTTTCATTCCGCCTCTGCCGCGTGGCCCCATAACAATCAGATCGTAACCCTTCTCGACAGCAAAACGCACGATCATGTCGGCGGAATCGCCCACAGTAATATGGTACTGATAGGCAATCTCTGCCCGATCAAGAAAATCGCGGGCACTTTGCAGGCTTTTCAAGCCTTCTTCCTGATGATATTGCTTGATGTCCGCCTGATTGATAAACAGAGAAACATTGCCGTCCAACGGATATTGTACGTTGAGCAAATGCAATTCCGGGTTCTCCCGAAACCAACTGCCGCATTGGATAAAATCGGCCACCGCTTTGGTTGAATTTTCTGAACCGTCGACCGGCAATAAAACTTTTAGCATGATCAATTCCTCAATTTAAAATGAGCGGTTATTGCTTCGGTGCTTGCTCATCGGCCAAATCCACCACCGGCAGCGTTTTACCCGGTTTCCGCGCAGCCAGAAACTTGCCGACCGCGACAACCAATAACGCCACCGCGACAGGCGCGACCCAATACAAATAAGCGGCATGAACACTAACCCATTCTTTCGTCACCACGTCGGTCACCGCCATATCCCCGGCGATCCATCCTAACAATCCCGCACCAACTGCAATCGTAACCGGATAACGATCCATGACCTTCATCACGAATTGACTGCCCCAAACGATGATGGGCACGCTGATCACCAAACCGAAAATCACCAAACCGATGTCATCCTTGGCCGCGCCGGCAATGGCAATCACATTATCAAGGCTCATTACGGCATCGGCCACAATGATGGTTTTGATTGCACCGATTAGCGTCGTGCTGGCATCCACTTCGTGACTTCCTTCCGGCTCCGGCTGCAGCAACTTGACACCGATCCAGACCAATAAAGCTGCGCCCACGATCTTCAAATAAGGCATCGCAAGCAGATTCAGCGCGAAAAAAATCAACACCACACGCAGCGCAATAGCGCCAAAAACACCCCAAAATATACCCAGCTTGCGTTGCTGCTCGGGCAAGCGGCGGCACGCCAATGCAATGACAACCGCATTATCGCCGCCCAGGACGATATCGATTGCAATAATCTGCAATACAGCAACCCAGAATTGCGGACTATCGAAACCCATTAACACTTTTCCCAAAAAATAAATGCCATAACCATTCCCAACCTGCTTCTATTGCGCATCTTGAGTCCCGATAAACTTCAGCAACTCCTCTTTCTGCTGCATGGTATCGTTATAGCCCAATTGAATCAGTTCGCGGCAAAAAGGCATTTCAAACAACACATAACTCAACAAAGTCGAACCATTCGGCCCCATCGCACCGATGGCGCGATACAAGTAACGCATGATTCTCGGTAGCGTACTGGTATATTTCTGCGCAATTTCGTTGATGCCCTGACTGGGTAATATCATCATCGCTTCGACAGGACGCAATGCTATGTTTTTTTGCGCAAATACTTCCGGAGGAATCAGTTTCAGCGTTTCATTGATGCGCAATAGACGCTCCAAATCGACATCCAGACTATCCACAAAAATACTGTTCAATGCATGTCCGGCAATCTGGGCGAAAGGTGGATAACCGGTTGCGCTGACGCGTTTAGGTTCTTCGGTTACCATCTTGCGCACTCCGATGATCAATACCTTATCGGCGCCTAGGTGAAGTGCCGGGCTGATCGGTGCCAACTGTCGCATCGAACCGTCGCCGAAAAACTCGCGATTGAGTTTAACCGCTGGAAAAATAAACGGTATTGCCGAGGATGCCATCAAATGCTCAATGCCGATAGCGACCGGTATGCCTAATCGTTGCGCTCTTTTCCATGCCGTTACCTGACTGGCCGCCTGGTAGAAAGTAACCGACTGCCCCGACGTATAACCCCAAGCGGTAAGCCCTAGCGCATGCAACGCACCGGTGCGGATACAATGTTGAATCATGCGAAAAGAAAATTGATTTCTCAACAAAGCTTGCAACGGTGAACTATCGAGCAATGAAATTGCGTTATGTTTACCGTATTCCGTCGATACCAGAGAAATCAGGCAGCGCATCGTGTTACGCGCAACGCCCGCCAAATCCGATCGATAAATATGGTTGACATGAAAATTCGACCAAACCGCTTCAAGCCGCTCCACGCCTTCCGCAAAGTTATTGGCGGAAGCCGCGATACTGGCTGCGTTGATGGCACCCGCCGAAGTGCCGCAGATCACGGGAAACGGGTTGCGCCGCTTATTTGGCAACAGATCGGCAATCGCACGCAACACGCCCACTTGGTACGCTGCGCGCGCGCCACCGCCGGTCAGAACCAAGCCAACCTTAGGTTTAACTATAATATCTTTAGTTTTCTCATGCACGCGCGATAAACTCGGATCTCACTTTCTCCAACGCATCACGTAACGTTTCTTCGGGTAATTTATTAATAGAATAGGACAATACTTGCGCCGCCTGACGCACCGACTCCGGCAATAAGGTGCTATCCAGCTTGGCAATAAACACGGCGGCGGCACCGGTTGCATTCAATAGAGACTGACGTTCGTTCATTAATATTTCCATTTCTTCGCGTAACATGAAAACTTGCGGTTCTTTAAGTATAGTTGTCGGCATGGCTCAATTCCTTATATCGTTGACTTAGGATAAATCTGTCAGTCAATATAGCAGGGTCGCCGCACATCTAAATTTTGAACTCTATGCCGTTTATCGCTCTTTTCCGCATTATAATAACCAACATACATAAACACTCTATCATGAATACTCGCCCTATCGTTGACTTAGGATAAATCTGTCAGTCAATATAGCAGGGTCGCCGCACATCTAAACTTTGAACTCTATGCCGCTTATCGCTCTTTTCCACATTAATAACCAACATACACAAACACTCTATCATGAATACTCGCCCAGCGAATGCACTATACCCGGAAATTCAGCCTTACCGCCAAGACATGTTGCCTTTAGACCCAATCCATACGATGTACTGGGAAGAATCCGGCAATCCTTCCGGCATTCCCGTGGTATTTCTTCATGGCGGCCCCGGTGCGGGATCGACGCCGACGCACCGGCGCTTCTTCGATCCGCAATACTATCGTATTATTGTATATGATCAAAGGGGCGCAGGGCGGTCGACCCCGTTGGGTGAAATTCGCGACAACACGACACTGCACTTGATACACGACCTGGAAATACTGCGGCAACACTTAACCGTCGACCGCTGGTTTGTCTTCGGGGGCTCGTGGGGCAGCACGCTGGCACTAGCATACGGCGAAGCGCATCCCGACCGCTGTCTCGGTTTTGCGCTACGCGGCATTTTTCTGTGCCGTAAACCGGAAATCGATTGGTTCTTATACGGATTGCGCAATTTGTTCCCGGAAGCATGGCGAGAATTCGCCGCACCGCTTTCTGCGGCGGAGAGAAACGATATTCTCTCCAGTTACCGTCAACGCCTGATGAATCCCGATCCGGCCGTTCACATGCCAGCCGCACGCCGCTGGAGCACTTACGAAGGTTCGTGTTCGACATTGTTACCCAATCCCGCGACCGTCAACTATTTCGCCGGAGATACCGTCGCACTTGGGCTTGCCCGCATGGAAGCGCATTATTTCAGCCATGACATATTCCTGCCGGAAAACTCTTTATTGGACAATGTACACAAATTGCACAATATCCCGGCCATCATCGTACAAGGCCGCTACGATGCGGTATGCCCTATCGTCAGCGCAGACGACTTGCACCGCGCCTGGCCGCAAGCCGAATATCGTATCATTGACGACGCCGGTCATTCCGTGTGGGAGCCGGGCATTCAAGCCGCACTGATCGATGCAATGAATCGATTTAAAACTGTCCTGAAATAATCCATCGATTGCATTCGCGATGAATTTTGCGAATGCAATCGGGAAAGGTATTTATTGCATGCCGTGCATCATTTTCTGCAATGCCTTGGTGAGCACAAGCAAAATTGCAGCCGCAACACCAGACAAAATAACGAAGATCATGAAAAATTCATACAAACCCGTGATTTCAAATCCCACGAATTTCGGGGCTGCAGGCAATGCCGGATCGGGGTACAAGGCGCTCAATATGCCCGCAAATTTACTGGCTGCCGCCAACGACAAAAACCATACACCCATCAACAACGAAGCAAATTTCGCTGGTGCCAGCTTCACCACCATCGCCAAGCCGATTGGCGACAGACATAATTCACCGACGGTGTGCAGCAAATACAAGCTGAATAACCACATCATGCTGACCTTGATGGACGGATCCAATCCTTTGACGCCAAATGCGATCACCAGGTAACCAGTCGACAAGAACAACAATCCCAATGCCTGCTTGGCGGGCGACGAAGGCTCCCAATTGCGGCGACCCAGGAATGTCCAGATGACGGCAAACAGCGGCGCCAGAATAATGATCAGCATCGCGTTGATGGATTGAAAGAAACTGGTCGGAATTTCCACACCGGCCAGATTTCTATCCGTTTGCTCTTCGGCGAAAAAAGTCAGCGAAGCACCCGCCTGCTCGAATGCTGCCCAAAAGAAAATCACAAAAAAGGCGAGAATGTAAATCACGCCGATGCGCTGTTTCTCAATGAATGTCAATGACTTGTCAGTAATGATTGCCATTGGCGAAATGATCGTGATGGAAAAAATCGTCGCGCCGACGACACCTAAATCCAGCAGATGATACAAAGCGGCGAACAACCCCAGCGAAGCGATTGCCCATATGAGCATTTGCGTTAACGGCATTTTGGGTGCATTCGCATCGCTTTCCGTCAATTCCTGCCTCGCTGGCACCATGCCGACGCCCTCGCCGGTCGGCGTGACGATAAATTTATTTTTAAGCAATTCAAACGACAAGATGCTGATAATCATACCGATACATGCGGCAAGAAACCCCCACTTGAAATCCGCCGCATTGCCGCTATCTCCAAACCAGCCGCAAACCAACGGCGCCAGGAAAGCCCCCAGGTTAATACCCATATAAAATATGGTAAAGGCCGCATCGATCCGCTTATCCCCTGCCGGGTAAAGTTGCCCCACCATGGTGGAAATATTGGGCTTGAAGAATCCATTGCCCATAATCAGAAAACCCAAGCCCAAAAACAGCATCGGTTGCGCGAACGCAAGATTGTCATAATTCGATGCGGACAAAAACATGCAAAAATGTCCGACCGCCATTAAGATGCCGCCCACCAAAATGGCTCTTCGATTACCCCAATAACGATCCGCCATATAACCGCCGATCAATGGCGTCAAGTAAACCAGACCGGTATAGCTGCCATAAATCTCGGACGCCAATGCCTTATCGAACATCAAGGCCTTGATCATGAACAATGTGAAGATAGCGCGCATACCGTAGTAACTGAAGCGCTCCCACATTTCGGTGAAAAATAAAAGGTACAGCCCTTTCGGATGTGTCGTTGCAGGCATGGGTGGATAAATTAGGTAATCTTGTTCGAAAGATTATAGCGCAGCGATGACGCTCCGCTGTTTACGTCGCCTGATATTGCGGTTAGTATGTTTGCAAAATTTTCTGTACCAATTACCCATAAGGATATTCAAGCATGGCCAAAAAAATCATCATCGCCTCTCTCGCATTTTCTCTGACGCTTTTTATATTTTTTATAGTAACTGGCAATGAAACCGTGCTGGCGCCGATATTGCTCGGCCTTTTGGTTTGCTTCATCAGCTCAATGATTCAATTATCGAATAAATGAATCCTCCGCACTCCCTTAACTAAAATAGATTGTATCGTCACTGCGCCACAATTGCGCTGCACCGCGCACGCCGGAGCTGTCGCCGTGGATATTTCTCAGAATCGGAGTAGTGAATTCGTCATTAAAGACATATTGCGCGATCCGTGCTCTGCCTTCGGTATAGAGCCGGTCGATATTGGATAGCCCGCCACCGAGGATAATGGCGTCCGGGTCGAGAATATTGACGACTGTCGCCAGCGCGCGGCCAAAGCGATCGAAGAAACGCTGCATTGCAGCTTCCGCCAAGTCATCACCTTGCGCCGCAAGCGTGGCAATGTCGTTGGCAATCAATGCGCGATTGCCACCGTGGCTGTGAAAATCCGCAGCCAGCCCGGGACCGGAGATTAGTGTTTCGACGCATCCTTGTTGGCCGCAATAGCAATTCGGCCCTCTCCGATCCAGAATGTTATGCCCCCATTCGCCGCCAATATGGTGATGACCCTGGTGCAATCGCCCGTTGAACACGATACCGCCGCCTACGCCAGTACCCATGATCACGCCGAAAACCACGCCGTAACCTTGCCCCGCACCGTCGAACGCCTCGCTCAGGGCGAAGCAATTGGCATCGTTGGCGATGCGCAGCGGGCGATCCAGCAGTGCTTGCAAATCCTCAAACAGCGGCTGCCCGTTCAGGCAAACGGTATTGGAATTTTTCATCCTGCCAGTTAGCGCCGAAATAGCGCCTGGAGTACCGATACCAACCGTACATTGGCTACCGGCTTCGACTTCGAGCGTTTTGACAAGCCGATCAATCGATTGCAAAATCGCCCAATAACCTTCGGCTTGCCGCGTATCCACACGTTTTCTCAGCAGCTCGTTGCCGCAAGTGTCCAGCACTACACCTTCTATTTTCGTACCGCCCAAATCGATACCGATTCGCATAGCTGATTTCAAGAGTTTTTTGCAATTTTGCTGCATTGTTTATTGCGATGCAAATCCGATCGGAGCCGACGAAAATAAACGGATAAGCAAAGTGTGAGCAAAAGAATCGGAGACTTACAATGTACCCGTGTCAAGCGCATAAGAAAAAACCCCTCATCTTACAAAAAGATGAGGGGTTTTTATAGAATGCCTGGCGGTAACCTACTTTCACATGCGTTTGCACACTATCATCGGCGCAGCTTCGTTTCACGGTTCTGTTCGGGATGGGAAGATGTGGGTCCAAAGTGCTATGGCCACCAAGCGTAACCATTTGGGACTTGATTTTTCAATCAGGCCCTCGTTAGAAAAGTAAAGTATTATGGGTTAGTGCTATTCATTTCAAATAATTAAAGTTATAGGATCAAGCCTCACGGTCAATTAGTATCGGTTAGCTTAACATATTACTATGCTTACACACCCGACCTATCAA
>JALRCN010000078.1 GCA_023257295.1 Nitrosomonas sp.
TCGATAAAGGGAATAAGTATTTCATGTGTCTCATGAGCGGTGCGTTTGATGCATAAAACATCGTTTGCGCCGGTTTCCAACAATCCTGTAACCGTTCCCAGTTTTTCTCCGGCTAAATTGACGACTTCGGTATCAATCAAATCCGACCAATAATAACCGTCGGTGCCGTTTTCAGGTAAATCCGGCAATTGATCGCGAGGAATTGCAACTAATAAGCCTTTTAGTTTTTCGGCTTGCGTGCGGTCATCGAATTCCTTTAGCTTTACCGTGAGAGTGTTTCCGCTGATGCGAACGTCGTCAACTTGCACTTCTTGCCATTGATCGTCCGATTTTCCTAGCCACCAGGTTGTATAATCCATCAATCCATCAATGTGTTCCGTGTATGGATTGATTTTTATCTGGCCGTGAATGCCAAATGGGCCAATCACATGGCCCATAACGACCATCGGCGTATCGGATGCGATCGTCTTAGCTATTGACGGGAATTGCTTTGTCGGACGCGAATTGTTTAATCAATCGACTGGCGGTCGATGATAATTGTGCGCCTTGGGATTGCCAGTAAGCGACGCGATCCAATTGGACGCGCAGCGCTTCTTCGCCCTCGGTGGCTCGTGGGTTGTAAAAGCCGACCCGTTCAATAAAGCGACCATCGCGGGCGTAGCGGGAATTTGCGACAACCATATTGAAAAAAGGACGCTTTTTTGCACCACCCCTTGCCAATCTAATAATAACCATATGTATTTTTACCTATTAAACCTTATTAGCCAGAAACAAAATGAATTGAAATAACATTTAATTTTACAGTAATTCCTGTGATCGTGACAAGTGATAAAATGATCGCTGTCGTGCTGCACAAAACCGTATCGATGTGAATCCGCGCAATGATACCCAATATAACTTCAGCGCTATTGGAAAAAAATGTCTGGGAAGTCTATTAAAGATCGAGTTACTGAAGAATCCAATCAATGCGTTGCATGCGGGCTTTGTCTGCCGCATTGTCCGACTTATCGCCTATTGCAATCGGAGGCCGATTCTCCTCGGGGGCGTATTGCGTTGATGAGTGGGGCCGCAAATGGCCGTATTTCCATGAATGCCCGATTTGTCGAGCATATGGAGCGTTGTTTGACGTGTCGCGCTTGCGAGGCGGTGTGTCCGAATAAGGTGGCTTACGGCGATTTGATCGATCAGACAAAAGCGATGATAGCCCAGCAAACGAAATCGGATGGAAAGAAGCGATCGGCATCGCTGCAGGATTTATTGATACTGTTCCTGCATTGGCCGAAGCGATTGGAATCGTTGCGGCGATTGTTTTCTTTTGCACAACGGAGCAATGCGTTGCGCTGGTTTGGTAAATTGAGCCGGTTGAGCGAGCATCGATTGTTCAGATTTGTGGCGCAACTGCCCCAGGTTAAGTTTCCTTATGTAGGGACTGGCGATGGTTATGCCCATCCTGGAAATTCCTGGCGGGAAGTTTATCCGGCGCAAGGTCAAGTGCGAGGCAGCGTCGGCTTATTTTTGGGGTGCGTGGCACGCATCACTGATGTTGAAACGCTCAATGCGAGTATTTATGTTTTAAACCGCCTGGGTTATACCGTGCATGTCCCATCCGCTCAGACTTGCTGTGGTGCAATCGATCGGCATCGAGGCGCGTTAATGCAAGCCGATTCGCTGATGCAGCAAAATAAAAAAGCTTTTTCGGAATTGAGCCTCAATGCCATTATCAGTACCGCGTCGGGTTGCGGCGTGCAGTTGCTGGAATCCGGGGTTGCGGGCAAGCAAGTCGACGTGATGGATATTAGTCATTTTTTGGTCGCGGCGGATGGGTGGGATGATGTGAAAATTGCGCCATTGTCGCAGAAAATTTGGGTACACGAGCCTTGTACTTTGCGCAATGTGCTGCGCTCGCAACAGTATCCTTATCAGCTACTTGCGCGAATTCCGGGGGTGCAAGCCATGCCGTTGGCCGGTAACGATCAGTGCTGCGGTGCGGCGGGGGTTTATTTTATCGAGCAACCCGATCTTGCGGATCGGTTATTGGATGAGAAGCTTGTGAAAATAAAAGAAAACGAGGCGTCATGCCTGGTGACATCGAATATTGGCTGCGCCATGCATATAGCCCATGGATTGCATGGAAAAGGTCTTGCGGCGAAGGTGATGCATCCGGTGGCGTTGCTGGCGCGGCAAATGGGTTTGGAATTATAATCGGGCGGTTTTTTGCATGCCGTTCAATCGGCATGAAACTGTATCTATTCATTCGAATATCAGCCTATAATGAGCATTCATATTGCCGCAGAGTGAGTGATTATGATTACCATCGATAAATTGATTATTGGCTTTGACAGCGCTTTGCGAACGCTTCTGACGCCGGCGCAAACGGTGCGCTCTGTTCCGGGCGATGAATTGCTGGAAAGCGATTTGAGCGAATCGGAAAAGCAATTGTCGTGTGCGCTGATGCGAGTCAATCATGTAGGCGAGGTTTGTGCGCAAGCCTTATATCAAGGACAGGGATTGACGGCGCGCAATCAGGATGTGCAAAAGACATTGATGCAGGCCGCGCGTGAGGAAACGGAGCATTTGGCATGGACGGAGCGGCGTATTGCCGAACTGGGCGGGCGTAAAAGTCTGCTAAACCCCATATGGTATGGCGGCGCTTTTACAATCGGCGTCGTTGCGGGAATCTTGGGCGACAAGTGGAATTTGGGGTTTCTTGCCGAAACGGAAAATCAGGTTGGCGCTCATCTGGCCAGTCATTTGAATCGCTTGCCTGCCAGCGATGAAAAGAGCCGTGCGATTGTGGAGCAAATGAGAATCGACGAAGCGAGCCATGCGACCATGGCCCTGTCTTATGGCGGTGCGGAATTGCCGCTGCCGGTCAAATTTGCCATGAAGCTGAGTTCCAAGGTGATGACGGAAACGGCTTATTGGGTTTGAGTTGCACTGTTTCTGTCGCTTGAGATGAAAACAGTTAATCTGACGCATCATTTTTTGATTGCGATGCCATCGCTAGCCAATTCGGTTTTTTCCAAGACACTGACTTATATTTGCGAACATAACGAGCAAGGTGCGCTGGGTATTGTGATCAACCGGCCTACCGATTTGACGCTGTTCAGCCTATTCCGGCAATTGGGAATTTCTCCGGTGGATTCGCTTGCCGAATCGATCTCTGTGTTGTTTGGTGGGCCGGTGCAAGTGGATTGCGGATTTGTGTTGCACCATCCGGTCGGCAATTGGCAATCGACGATGACAATCAATAAGGAAGTCGGTCTGACGACTTCGCTAGATATTTTAAAAGCCATTGCCAATGACGAAGGTCCTGAGCAAGCGCTGATCGCGATGGGGTATGCGGGATGGACTGCCGGACAAATCGAGCATGAATTGGCGCAGAATGCATGGCTGACGGTACCGGCTACAGCCGATGTGTTGTTCGATATTCCTTCGGAAGAAAGACTGCTTGCTGCAATGCAATTACTGGGTATACAAGATGCCAATCTTTCCAATGAAGTCGGTCATGCATAACGAACGGCGCGCATGATGGAAAATTCTTCCGTGGCGGCTTGTACACCGATTGAATCGATGCCGCAAGGCGATGTACTGGCGTTCGATTTCGGTGTCAAGCGGATCGGTGTGGCGATTGGCAATACTTTGCTGGGCATCGCGCAACCTTTGGAAACCATCGCTACCGAAGTTACGGAGCGGCGCTTTGCCCGGATTGCGCAGTTGATCGAAACCTGGCGGCCTGTACTATTGATTGTGGGTTTGCCGCTTCATAGCGATGGAACGGCGCACGAATTGACGCAACTCAGCCAACGGTTCGCGCGGCGATTGACAGGACGCTTCAATCTCAAAGTTATTATGCAAGATGAGCGTTATTCCAGCGAAACGGCCAGCGCGGCATTACGCGAGGCCGGTATTGTCGGCAGCAAACAAAAATCCATGCTGGATCAAATAGCCGCACAACAAATACTTCAATCTTTCTTTGACGAACAACATGCAATTACCGGACGCAGAAGTAGTTTATAAAAATCTCGCAGCAAAAATTCAAGCGGATCGCGGCAAGGATTTTGCGTTGGTGGGAATTCGTACCGGCGGTGCCTGGCTGGCGGAGCGATTGCATCGAGAGTTGGCCAATACCAAGCCGTTAGGGTTGTTAAGTACATCTTTTTATCGCGATGATTTCGATAAGATAGGCCTGCATGCGCAAGTGAAACCGTCGGAAATACCGTTTGAAGTGAACGGCGCGCATATTTTGCTGGTGGACGATGTATTGAACACGGGTAGAACCGTGCGTGCAGCGATCAACGAATTGTTCGATTACGGGCGCCCGGATTCGATTAGCCTTGCCGTTTTGGTGGATCGAGGCGGGAGGGAGTTGCCGATCATAGCGCAGTATTTAGGCGTTGCATTTGAATTTCCTGACGAGAAAATGCTGGAATTGAAGCAGGATGCGAATGGAAAATTCAGCTTTAATTTATACCGTAAGAATTCGCCGGAATGATCAATAGAAACCCGCAATTGAATGAGCATGGAGAGTTGCAGCATTTGCTGACCACGGAAGGTTTGCCATCTGCGATTTTGTTACAAATTTTGGATACCGCCGAATCCTTTGTCGGTGTCACCGAGCGCGATGTGAAGAAGGTTCCGCTGCTGCGCGGGAAATCGATTTTTAATTTGTTTTTTGAGCCGAGTACACGCACCCGGACAACGTTTGAAATCGCGGCAAAGCGCCTATCCGCCGATGTCATCAATCTCAATGTCGCGGTATCTGCGCAATCCAAGGGCGAGACGCTGCTCGATACCGTCAACAACCTGTCGGCGATGAATGCGGATATGTTCGTGGTGCGGCATGCGCAAAGCGGTGCGGCGCATTTGATCGCCAAGCACGTGCGTTCGGATATTCATGTCATCAATGCGGGCGACGGCAGTCATGCGCATCCGACGCAGGCATTGCTGGATATGTTTACTATTCGGCGTTACAAGCAGGATTTTCGCAAGCTGCGCGTGGCGATTATCGGCGACATCCTGCATTCCCGCGTGGCGCGTTCTCAGATTCATGCGTTGACGACGCTGGGTGTGCCGGAGGTGCGAGTGATTGCGCCGAAAACCTTGCTGCCCAAAATGGTGGAGCGTTTGGGGGTGCATGTTTATCACGATATGGCGAAGGGATTGGAAGATATCGACGTACTGATGATGCTGCGTTTGCAAAACGAGCGCATGAGAGGTGCGAATCTGCCGAGCCAGGAAGAGTATTTTAAATACTATGGTTTGACACCGGAAAAGCTGGCGTTTGCCCGGCACGATGCGATTGTGATGCATCCGGGGCCGATGAATCGCGGTGTCGAGATCGATTCTGCGGTTGCGGACGGCAAGCAGTCGGTGATACTGCCGCAAGTAACTTTCGGTATCGCAGTGCGTATGGCAGTGATGTCCATTCTGACGGGTAATCAGGCATAAAAGGCGTCGAATGAAAATTCATATCAAAAACGGTCGTGTGATCGATCCCAAGAGCGGCATCGATGCCGTGCAGGATGTTTTTATTGCCAAAGGAAAAGTTGCTGCAATTGGTTCCGCGCCGGTCGATTTCCAAGCCAGTCGCGTGATAGATGCGCAATCGCTGATTGTGTGTCCCGGTTTGGTCGATTTATCGGTGCGTTTGCGCGAACCCGGCTTGGAATACAAAGCGACGCTGGAATCCGAAATGAATGCGGCGGTTGCCGGTGGCGTAACCAGTTTCGCTTGTCCGCCGGATACCGATCCGCCGCTGGATGAACCTGGTTTGGTGGAAATGCTGAAGCATCGCGCCAAAAATCTCAATCAAGCCAATATTTATCCGATCGGTGCTTTAACCCAAGGATTGAAAGGTGAGCGATTGACTGAAATGGCGGAGTTGCACGATGCCGGTTGCGTGGTTTTCGGTCAATCCGATGGTTTGCTGTCGAGTTTGCGCGTGCTCATGCAAGCCATGCGCTACGCATCGACTTTCGGTTTTAGCGTATGGTTATATCCGCAAGAAATCAGTTTGACCGGCGATGGCGTGGCGCACGATGGCGAAGTAGCGACGCGACTGGGATTGCCGGTGATTCCGGCATGCGCGGAAACGGTTGCGATTTCCAATATCGTTTTGCTGATGCAGGAAACCGGTGTTCATGTGCATTTATGCCGGATTTCCAGCGCGGAAGGGTTGGCGATGATCCGATCGGCCAAGCAACGAGGGTTACCGGTGACGTGCGACGTGACCGTTAATCATTTGCATTTGTCGGATATGGATATTGGTTTTTTCGATTCGAACTGCCATCTGATGCCGCCATTGCGAGGTTTTGGCGACCGGTACGCTTTGCGTCATGGGGTGCTGGATGGAACGATTGATGCAATTTGTTCCGATCACGCGCCGGTAGACGAGGACGCCAAACTGTTGCCGTTCGGTCAATCGGATATCGGTGCAACTGGCGTGGAGCTACTGTTGCCGCTGGCTTTAAAATGGGGCATGGAAATGCGCTTGCCGTTATCGAAAGTTTTGGCAAGAATTACCGCTGATCCTGCCGGAATCATGGGCATCGATGCCGGACATTTGTCCGTAGGCAGTACGGCGGATATCTGTATTTTCGATCCGGATGCCTATTGGAAAGTGACGGCTGCGGCACTTCATAGTCAAGGGAAAAACACACCGTTTATCGGCATGGAATTGCCCGGAGAAATCCGCTATACCTTGGTGCACGGACAGATCGTTTATCAGCGTTGATGCCGTCGTTATCGCGGTCGTGCATGCATATCACATTGTTATTTTTTAGGTTTTAGGAGCAATATGTTAAATCCGTTACTTGATTTTTCCGGGTTGCCGCGTTTTGCGGATATCGCTAATAAGCAAATTACGCCGGCTATTGCAGCGCTGTTGCAGGAAAATCGCGCTGTTATTGAAAAAGTGCGCAGCGATACACAATCGCTCACATGGGAGAATTTCGTGCAACCGATGGTGGATGCGCAGGAGCGGTTGAGTCGTGCGTGGGGGCAGGTTTCGCATTTGAATGCCGTGATGAACAGCCCACAATTGCGGGAAATTTACAATACGAACCTGCCTTTGTTGACACAATTCAGTACCGAGGTTTCGCAGGATTTGCGGTTGTTCGAAAAATACAAGAGATTGCGCGAGAGCGCGGAATTCGATCAATTGCCGTCGGGGCGAAAAAGAATCGTCGACAATGCATTGCGGGATTTTCGTCTGGGTGGCGCGGAATTGTCGTCCGACAAGAAGCAGCGCTTCATGCAACTGCAAGAAGAATTGTCGAAGCTGATGTCACAGTTTGACGACAATTTTCTAGATGCAACCAATGCATATTCGCTGTTGATCGGCGACGCGGAAACCGTAACGGGCATTCCCGACGATGTATTACAAGCGGCTAAAGCTTTGGCGGAGGCCGATTCCAAGACCGGCTGGAAGTTTACCCTGCATATGCCGTCGTATCTCCCCGTGCAGCAATACGCGCACAATCGCAATTTGCGCGAGAAAATGTATCGTGCCAATGTGACTCGTGCCAGCGAGTTTGACAGCCAACCGGGTCAAGAGCGCGACAATATGCCGCTCATCAATAGGATTCTGAAGCTGCGGCAGGAGGAAGCGGAGTTATTAGGCTATCGCAATTTTGCGGAAGTATCGCTGGTAACGAAAATGGCGTCATCGCCGCAGCAGGTCTTGGAATTTTTACGAAAATTAGCCAAGAAAGCAAAACCGTACGCTGAACGAGATTTGCAAGAGTTAAAGCAATATGCCGCAGAAAGATTGGGTTTTTCGACGCTCGAAGCTTGGGATGTCGAGTACGTCAGCGAAAAATTGCGTGAGGAACGCTATGCTTTCTCAAAGCAGGAGGTGAAGCAATATTTCCCAGAGCATAAGGTGTTGGCTGGCATGTTCAAGCTGGTGGAAAAACTGTACGGTGTGCGCATCTTGCAGGCGGAAGCTTCGCGCAATATTCAGTGCTGGCATCCCGATGTTAAGTTTTTCGACATCTTCGATGCAACCGGGCAATTGATCGGTCAATTTTATCTCGATCTCTACGCGCGGCCCAATAAACGCAGCGGCGCCTGGATGGACGATGCGATTACGCGCAGACGGGTTTCCGGTTCGCAGACCGGCGGCGGTGTCATCCAAACTCCGGTTGCATATTTGACCTGCAATTTCTCGGCTCCCGTCAGAATCAACGATCAAGTACGCCCCGCATTATTTACGCACGATGAAGTGATCGTGCTGTTTCATG
>JALRCN010000136.1 GCA_023257295.1 Nitrosomonas sp.
GGCGACGCCAATCCGCTGGGCGCATTACTGCAAATAGGCGGATCGCGTTTCCGCATCATCGGTGTGATGTCGCCCAAAGGCAATGTACTCGGCTTTGATTTGGACGACACGGTTTTCATTCCAACCGCTCGCGCATTGGAAGTTTTTAATCGCCAAGGTGTGATGGAAATCAACTTCTCATACATTCCGGATATCTCTATTGATGCGGTAGTAAGCGATATCCGCCGCATCCTAGTGGCTCGACACGGGCGCGAAGATTTCACCGTCAAGCCGCAGCAACAAATGCTCAGCACACTATCAACCGTACTGACTGTATTGAAATTCGCCGTTGTGGCACTGGGTGGTATTTCGCTGGTTGTTGGCGCAATCGGCATGATTACGTTGATGCATATCGCGGTGTCCGAACGCGTTGCGGAAATCGGTCTGCTCACCGCATTAGGAGCGACACATGCGCGCATTCGCATCATATTTTTATTGGAATCGACCGTGCTTTCGACATTAGGCGGACTCATGGGACTGGCCGTCGGCGCCGGTATCGCATGGCTGCTGCAACTGCTTATTAGCGGCCTTCCAGTCAATATACCGTGGAATTATGTCGCAGGCGCTCTATGTATTTCGATGCTGATCGGCCTGATGGCCGGCGTCGTTCCGGCGATGCGCGCCGCAAAATTGAATCCTGTCGATGCATTGCGTACGGATTAGCGCCATACGCACTTAAAATACCGCAGTCTTTGATTCGCAGGTAACTCTACTTTTGTTTATTGATCGCGGTAAACAGCGCAGGCAATGCGCGATTCGCAAAGCGTTTATTAATCGTTTTTTTGTTCAATTCGCCGGCCGTTGCCAGCGATGCGATATCCGGATACTTGGATATATACGGTTGTGTAAATAATGGATCTTCGATCTTATTAGCTTTGCCTGCTGCAGTTTTCCTGGCTGTTGCCCCGTAATTCGTTTCATTATATTTGCCAAAACGCGGCTCGAAGCGCTTTCTTTCTTGCGAGAACCTCGTTTTTTCCTTATCTTCCTTGGCAGGCCCGGTCTTTTTTACAAATTCGTTTTGCTGTTTTCTCAGTTCAGATTCATCCAGTTGATCTACTTTGACTTTGATTCCCAATAACTTCTCGATGCTTGCCAACAAACTGTCTTCGTCTTTATCGACAAAAGAAATGGCGTAACCTTTGGCTCCGGCTCGACCTGTTCTGCCAATGCGGTGTACATAATCTTCCGGGTTATTGGGTAACTCAAAATTGATCACGTGCGTTAATTCTTCGATATCGAGTCCGCGTGCGGCGACATCCGTAGCGACCAGCACACGGATTGCGTTTTGCTTAAAATCTTCCAATGCCTGTGTGCGCTGCAGCTGATTTCTATCGCCATGGATCGCAGCGCAGGAAATATTTTGGCGACTCAAAAAATGCGCCAATCGATCTGCGCCGATCTTTGTCCGAGTAAAAACCAGCACTTGTTGAAGATTCTGCTTTTTTATCAAATGCATGAGCGCAGATTGCTTCTGCGGCACCTCGACCGGATACACCACATGCGTTATTAACTCACTGATCGAGTTACGCCTCGCCACTTCAATCAAAACCGGATCTTTTAAGATCTTATTCGCCAGTTTCTTTATCTCATCCGAGAAAGTAGCCGAAAACATTAAGTTTTGCCGCTGCATCGGCAGCAATTGAATAATCTGTTTAAGATCAGGCAAGAATCCCATATCCAACATGCGATCGGCTTCATCAAGTATCAGAATCTCAACTTTGGAAAGCATCACTGTTTTCTGTTGAATATGATCCAATAATCGACCGGGTGTCGCCACTAAAATTTCCACTCCGGCGCGTACCGCTGCAATTTGCGTATCGATACTGACACCACCGTAAACCAACGCTGATCGAAGCACCAAATATTTGCCATAAGTTTTAACGCTATCGTGCACTTGCATGGCCAATTCGCGCGTCGGAGTTAAAATAACGGCACGAATCGGATGTTTTGCGGGGGACATGCTGTTATTT
This sequence comes from Nitrosomonas sp., assembly GCA_023257295.1. Taxonomy (GTDB): domain Bacteria; phylum Pseudomonadota; class Gammaproteobacteria; order Burkholderiales; family Nitrosomonadaceae; genus Nitrosomonas. The sequence goes on from JALRCN010000136.1 coordinate 2,013, forward strand.
GCATGAACCTCCAATCGCTTCAGCATGGGCAACACAAAACTCGCCGTCTTTCCAGTCCCGGTCTGCGCACCCCCCATGACATCTTTGCCTTCAAGAATAACGGGGATCGCCTGCGCTTGTATCGGAGTCGGCTCGGTATAGCCTTGCTCATGAACCGCGCGTAATAATTCGGCCGATAGGCCGAGTTGTTCAAATGTCATACATTAAAAGTTCTTATTTAAATATTAATTACTTACCAAATGCTTACTCAGATACTCTTAGTCTCTCAATACGCACAACCGCTACAAACAAAAGAACCCGCACAAGACTGCTCAATTGTGCGGGTTCTTTCGCTGATACTTCAATCAATTTCATTTAGGATTTTGTAATCCTAAGTTTCTACCGGACTAGAATGAGTGACACCTTTATTCCTCATCCTCTTCATCATCCTCTTCCTCATCGTCGCCACCGCTGTCCTCTTCTTCCTTCACCAGCTCAAGCTTGCCAGTCTTCAGGCTCGCATTAAGGTCGGTCTTCGCAACTTCTTCATGCACCAGATTCTGGTGACAGTCTATACAGGTCGCTCCTTCCGTCTTCATCTTCTTGTGC
>JALRCN010000150.1 GCA_023257295.1 Nitrosomonas sp.
CGGTTTTCCCGGGGTGAGCACCCCTTCCGAAAACCGTTTATGCGACAAGGGCTTACAGGTGATTTGGGGGCATGCCCCCGCTTCACTCAGGGGGCACAAGCTGCATGCCCCCAACGATGCCCCCAAACAAACCAAAAGTCCTCGGATGCTCGCGAACGTTGGCGATATGAAATATCGTTTTAAATCAACAGCTTGCGAGCTTTTCTGAACTTCTGCGGACTGCTGGGGACCAGACTAACCAGTTAGACGTTGAAGCGGAAGTGCATGACATCGCCGTCTTTGACGATGTATTCCTTTCCTTCCAACCGCATTTTTCCTGCTTCCTTAGCACCTTGTTCGCCGTTGTAGGTGACAAAATCGTCGTAACCGATTACCTCGGCGCGAATGAAACCCTTTTCAAAATCGGTATGGATAACGCCCGCCGCTTGCGGAGCGGTATCGCCTTTGTGGATCGTCCAAGCTCTTACTTCCTTGACACCTGCGGTGAAATAAGTCTGCAAGCCGAGTAAATCATAACCGGCACGCACCAAGCGATTAAGCCCCGGTTCTTCCAAATTAAGATCGGCAAGGAAAATCCGCTTATCATCATCGGATAAATCGGCAATTTCGGCTTCCAAAGCAGCGCAGATTGCAACTACAGGGGCGCCTTCATTAGCCGCATATTCTTGCACGCGGGTTAGTAGCGGGTTATTTTGAAATCCTCGATCGTTTACATTCGCAACATAGATCGCCGGTTTTGCGGTTAAAAGGCACAACGGCTGCAGCAAGTGTCTTTGATCCTTATCCAATTCCAGCGTTCTAACAGGCTTGCCTTGATCAAGATGTGCTTGCACCATTTCCAATAGCGCACACATTTTGATCGCTTCTTTATTGCCGGATTTGGCCACTTTGGATTCGCGCTGCAGCGTTTTTTCTACGGTCGCAAGATCCGCCAGCGACAATTCGGTTTGAATCACTTCGATATCCGCAATCGGATCGACTTTCCCGGTCACATGCACCACGTTGTCATCGACAAAGCAACGTACCATATTAACGATACCATCGGTTTCGCGGATATTGGCGAGAAATTTGTTGCCCAGACCTTCGCCTTTGGATGCGCCCGCAACCAAGCCCGCAATATCGACAAACTCAACGATTGCAGGTTGTATTTTCTGCGGTTTGACAATATCGCTGAGTTTCTGCAATCGCGGATCCGGCACCTCGACAATACCGACATTCGGATCGATGGTGCAAAAAGGATAGTTTTCCGCGGCGATACCAGCCTTGGTCAGCGCATTAAACAACGTGGATTTGCCCACATTGGGAAGCCCCACAATTCCACATTTCAGACTCATGACTCGATACCTATTAAAATTGACAGTGCATTTAAACTTTGGTGTGTAATTTCAGCATAGCCGCCTCGCATGCGCCTTGCGCTATCAGCGGCCAGACTTCCAGGCTTCTGATTATGGCTTCATCGATTAACTGCGCTTCTTCTTTTCTCGGCGGGTTGAGTACATATCCCACCACTGCTCCGCGCTCGCCCGGATGACCTATTCCAATGCGCAAACGCCAGAAATCCTGGGTTCCTAACTTTGCGGCTATATCCTTGAGTCCGTTATGTCCGCCCAGACCGCCGCCTTTCTTCAGTTTTGCCGCGCCCGGCGGCAAATCCAATTCGTCGTGAACCACGATGATTTCATCTGCTGAAATTTTATAAAATTGGCATAGCGCCGCAACCGCGCGTCCGCTCGCATTCATAAAGGTTTGCGGTTCCAGCAGCCATAAATCGTTGCCATGCTGCCGGATTTGCGTGCACAATCCATGAAAGCGCGCTTCCGTTCGGAGTGTGACATGCAACATGACCGCCAATCGATTGACCCAATCGAAACCGGCATTATGCCGCGTTTTATCATACTCCCGGCCTGGATTGCCCAAACCAACGATAAGTTTCATATGCATAGTCCGCGCTGGAAAAGAAAAATCTGCCGGGACGATGAAGCCCCGGCAGATTATTTCGATTGACACGACCGCTAAGTCTTTATCCGGTCAACTATTTTTTCTCGGCACCCGCCGCTTCGCCGGCGCCTTCTTCAGTCAATGCCGAGCGAGGAATTACGATAGTCACCACTGCAGCATTATCGCCGCGCGCCAAGGCAATGATTTCTACGCCTTTAGGCAATACCAAATCGCTTAAATGCAATGTATGTCCTGCGGCTAATTGCATCAAATCCACTTGAATGTATTCGGGCAAATCGCCAGGCAAGCAACTGATATCCACTTCCGTCATGATATGAGAAACGATACCGCCGGATGTTTTGACGCCGGGTGAATTTTCCGCATTGATAAAATGCAACGGCACTTTCATGTGTATCTTCTTATCCTTGGCGACACGCTGAAAATCCACGTGCAACACTTGATGCTTATAAGGATGCATTTGCACATCGCGCAACAAGACCGGCTCTTTCTTGCCATCGATGCTCAACGTTAAAATAGATGCATGAAAAGCTTCCAATTTAAGTTTGTGAAACAAATCGTTATGACTCATCTCAATAGATTGCGCATCTTGATCGCCACCGTAAATGACTGCCGGAACCTTGCCGGAACCACGCAGGCGGCGGCTCGCACCCTTTCCCTGCAATGTGCGCTTTTCCGCGCTGATTTCTATTTTCATATCGATTACTCCATAGTGTTGATTTGTTCGCGACCAAACAAACCGGTTAAAAAAACTTGTTACTCCATAAACAACGAACTCAGCGAACTCTCGTTGCTGATCCGCAACATGGTTTCCGCCAATAAGCTTGCAATGCTCAATTGACAAATGCGATCGCAAGCCATCGCATCCTCGCGCAAAGGAATTGTATCGGTAACCACCAATTTATCCAGCGAAGAATTCTGAATTCTCTCTACTGCTTTGCCCGACAATACCGCGTGCGTTGAATAAGCCAATACCGATTTAGCGCCATTTTCTTTCAATGCCCTTGCCGCTTCGCACAATGTGTTGGCCGTATCCACCAGATCGTCGATGATCACACAAGTGCGATCTTTCACTTCGCCGATGATGTTCATGACTTTTGCTTCGTTCGGCTTAGGGCGGCGCTTATCGATAATCGCCAGATCGCATTCCAAACGCTTAGCCAAATGGCGCGCACGCACCACACCGCCGACATCGGGGGAAACCACGATTAAATTCTGGTAATTGTGTTTCCAAATATCGCCCAACAAAATGGGCATCCCGTAAATATTATCGACCGGAATATCAAAAAAACCTTGAATCTGATCCGCGTGCAAATCCATCGTCAATAACCGATCGATCCCCACTGTCGTCAGCATATTGGCAACCACCTTGGCCGTAATCGGCACACGCACGGAGCGCGGTCTTCTGTCCTGGCGCGCGTAACCGAAATAAGGAATTGCGGCAGTAATTCGTCCTGCCGATGCACGTTTAAGCGCATCGACCATGACCAGAATTTCCATCAAACTGTCGTTGGTCGGCGCACAAGTGGATTGCAGCACAAAAACATCTTTTCCGCGCACGTTCTCAAGAATTTCCACCATGATTTCACCGTCGCTGAAACGTCCGACAGTGGCGCGCCCCAGATGAATATTCAGATGCTTGACAGCATCTTGCGCCAACTTGGGATGGGCAGTGCCGGTAAAAACCATCAAACTGTCATAGGACATGTCATTTCTTTGCACTAATGGAAAAAAGGGGCATTATGCTCTCTAATACAATGTCGTTTGCAGTGACACACTGTTCAATCTCACCACGAAACCCTATCGGATTTTACGAACTAAAGCTGGCTGGGGAGGTAGGGATCGAACCTACGAATGCCGGAATCAAAATCCGGTGCCTTACCACTTGGCGACTCCCCAAAAATTCATTCTCTTGACTGATACATCGGGTGGCAATTCAAGCCTTTCGCTACAAAACCTTTCATGTCGCTCGGAATCTGCGCAAAAGCCGTTTTCGCTTCTTGTTCCGTCGCAAATTCAGCAAAGACGCAAGCGCCCGATCCGCTCATCGCCGCTATTGTAGTATTTTCCAGCCGCTTTAGCCACTCCAAACATCTCGCCACTTCCGGATAAGACCGGCAAACGACGGGCTCCAAATCGTTGCGACCCTGCCGGATGGAAAAGGGCGGTATTTTGATCGGAATTGTGTTGCGTGTCAATTCCTTACTTGAAAAAATCTCGGCGGTCGATACTTGTACTGGCGGCACAAGCACCAGATAACAAGCCGCCGGCAGCTCGATCGCGGATAATTCCTCGCCGACCCCCTCGGCAAAAGCGTTTCTCCCGAAAATAAAAACCGGCACATCGGCACCCAATTGCAAACCCAACTCAAGCAACACTTCCATCGTCAAATTGACACCCCATAGCCGATTGAGCGCCAGTAACGTAGTCGCCGCATCCGAACTGCCGCCTCCCAAGCCGCCGCCCATGGGAATCTTTTTCTGCAAATAGATATCGGCACCCAAGCCGGCTGCTGTCTTTTGTTGCAGCAACGTGGCTGCGCGAACGCACAAATCTTTTTCCTCCGGCACGCCTGGCAGCGGATTATGCAGCTTGATTACGCCATCGGTGCGCAGATCGAAACTTAATTCGTCGCAAAAATCCAGAAAGCGAAAAACCGTTTGCAGCAAATGGTAACCGTCTTGCCTGCGTCCAACGACGTGCAAAAAAAGATTCAGCTTGGCGGGGGCCGGAAAAGTGTGCATAAACAAATGAAGCGGCAAATGGCGATGTTATCGATTGATCAATATTCGGCATTCCAGTCATCGACAATGACCCGGATTTTTAAACGTTCGTTCTCATAAAATAAGTGAAATTGCTTGGGCATTGGAATCGAGCGCGATTTTTCAGCGGCAAAGCGCGCATAATGGACATTCCAGCCATCCTGACGAATCGCAATCAATTGATTGGTTTGCCCCAAATCCTTTTCTGCCGAGGTAATGGGCGAATGCGTTCCTTGGATCCAATATTGCAAACCGTCTAATGGCAACCGCCACCCTAAGATCTCTTCTGTCAAACGCTCCACATTCTCAGCGTAATAGGCTTCAAGTTTTGCAGTAATCAAGCGAACGCCGTCGGAATCTTTTGTAATTTCCGCCACGGCCTGACCCAGCGGCGTAAAAAGCAATATCTCATCGATTTTTTCCGAATGCCGCCACCGAAAACTGCCGGAAAAGCTTTGATCTTGATCCTGAATGGCTATCCTGCCGAGAATGTTGAAGTCGTTCGCCGGAGTCCTGAGAGAATACGGCGCAGGATCGGTAATGATCGTGGTAGCAACCGTTTCCGACGGCGTCTGGGTTGGAATAGTTTTACAACCGGCAAACAGCAAAACAACGCCGATTAAAGCAACCGGCCCAATGTTCCATCTCATCATTCGACGCCTATACCGGCCAGATTCAATTGCTGGCGGCTTTATTGTCAGCTTGATGACAATCCGGCAACACAATATTCAATTCCAGCGTTTCCTGATTTTCATCCTGCTCAAAATTTACCGATATCGCATCTTGATCTACATTAACGTATTTACGGATAACCTCCAGCAACTCTTTTTGCAATTGCGGCAAATAGGACGGCTGACCGCGAGAATGCCGCTCATGCGCAACCAGAATTTGCAGCCTTTCTTTGGCGAGCGATGCGGTTTTCGGTTTCGATAACCTAAAATAGTCTAATAAGCTCATTTTCTACCTCCGAAAAGCCTCCTGAGGAATCCTGGTTTGCTCTCGATAAATCGATGCGGCACTTTCTCCCCGAGGTAGCGCGCAACGACATCGGCATACGCCCGCCCCGCTTCGCTTTTTTCATCCAGAATCACCGGTATTCCGGCATTGGATGCGGACAAGACCGATTTCGATTCGGGAATGATGCCCAACAATTCCAATGACAAGATTTCCTGTACATCCTCAAGGCTGAGCATTTCGCCCAACCTAACTCTGTCCGCGTCATATCGGGTCAGCAATAAGTATTCCTTGATGGGCTCTTCGTTTCTTTCCGCTCGTCTGGATTTGCTCGACAAAATCCCCAGCATGCGATCGGAATCGCGCACCGAAGAAATTTCCGGGTTGGTTACGACAAAAGCATCGTCGGCATAATACAGCGCCAAATTTGCCCCCTTCTCAATACCGGCAGGCGAATCGCAAACAATATACTCGAAATCCTTGGATAACTCGTCCAGCACACGGCCAACGCCTTCCTGGGTCAGCGCATCCTTATCGCGTGTTTGAGAGGCGGGCAGAATATAAAGCATATTGCAGTTCTTATCGCGGATCAACGCTTGATTCAATCCTGCCTCTCCATTGATCACATTGATAAAATCGTATACCACGCGGCGTTCGCAGCCTAAAATCAAGTCCAAGTTCCGCAAACCGACATCAAAATCGATAACCGCCGTTTTATGGCCTTTTTTTGCCAGCCCCATAGCAATGGCCGCGCTTGTTGTCGTCTTACCCACGCCGCCTTTGCCTGATGTCACCACGATAATTCTTGCCAATTGAGCCTCCTTTGCGATTTCGTTTTAAGCAATCTCTTTAATGATCAAAGCATGATCCTGCAAATATATTTGCACCGGGCCGTTATAATTTTGCTTACCCAAATCTTCGCTGGTTTTATAATCCCCGGCTATAGAAATAAGCTCCGCTTGCATATCGAAGCAGAATATTCTTGCAGCGGTATTGCCATGAACTCCGGCCAATGCGCGCCCTCGCAGCGTATTATAAACGTGTATATTGTTTTCAGCCATTATTTCGGCGCCGGCACTCACCTGGGACAAAATAATCAAATCACCGGAGGCATAGATACGCTGCCCGGAGCGAATGGGATGCGAAATCAAAGTAGTGGCTGCCGGGACCGGTGGAATTGCTGCGGAATGCGCTGTTTCTTTAACCGGAGCAGCCTCGGGTTGCGCAGCGACCGGTTGCGCGGATTCTTGCTTTGGCGGTTCGCCAATAGCGATGGAATGGCCCAATTCTCGTACAGTATCGATGGGAATGAATAACGCGCGCGCTTGTATATTTTGCGACTCATTGCCGCCACGAATGCCGACCGGAAAAAAACCCGATTCGCGCAACAATTGTATCAATTGCGTAAAATCCACAGCCTGATTCAATTTATTGATTTCCTTGAAATCAACAATCAATGGAGAATCACGGAAAAAATCGGGAGCCAATTTGATTTTTTCATTGAGCGCATGCGCGATCGCGTTCATGTCATTGGTAAAGATAATCAGGATCGGCGCAAAAAAGGTGCTGCTTTTAAATTCAAGAACCGGTGAGGTGTTTTGCATTTTTGGTTTTTTGGTAATTTCACGAAGAAGCTAAGCTGATCGAGCAATCGATCGGTGCCATAGCCTCTTATATATGATACAGCCAGATACTAATCGACCACTTTCTTTTTCGTCAGGCGCTGCAATGTTTCGAGCAGCACTTCATTATCCGGGTCTTTTTCCAATGCGGAACGCCAAATATTCCTGGCGTCATCCTTGGCGCCCTGCACCCAGAGCAATTCTCCCAAGTGCGCCGCGATTTCGGAATCCGGGCGTGCGGCAAAAGCCAAATTCAGATAATTCAATCCTTCCGCAATCTTACCCATGCGGTAGTACACCCAGCCCAAGCTATCCATGATATAGGGATCGCCCGGAGCAAGTTCGATAGCACGCTGGATCAACTTGAGCGCTTCCGGCAACTGAATGCCGCGCTCGGCATAGCTATACCCCAGCGCATTGTAGGCGTGTGCGTTATCCGGTTTCAACTTGATCAGCTTGCGCAAATCCTGCTCCAGAATTTTGTGTTTGCGCAATTTGTCGGCAGTCAATGCACGATCGTAAAGCAACTCGGGATAATCCGGAAATTTCTTCAACCCCTCGTCCAGTAAATCGAATACTGCTTGATAGGCTTTGGTACGACGCAAGATTTGCGCTTCCGCCAAAATCAAATGCGCCGCCTGCTGATCATTTGCCGCCGGAAGATTTTGCAAATGTTCGCGCGCTTCTGTCACATTTCCTTTCGCTGCCAACAGGTCTGCATAACGAATTTGTGCCGGCAAGTAGCGGCCGCCGCTCTTGACCATTTGATAAGACGCCATCGCCAAATCGGGTCGATTGGTTTCTTCATAAATTTGTCCCAAATGGAAATGCACGGTACTGGCATCTTTATAACCCAAACTCAGCGCTTTTTTGAAATTTTCCTCGGTAACTTCAAGATTGCCCATTTCCGCCGCGAGCAACCCTGCCGCCAATACTATTTCCGCATCTTCCGGGTTTTTCTCCGTCAACCACCGTAACTGTTCCCGCGCAGAATCCAACTGCCTGTCGCCGATGAGCACCCGCGTATATGCAATCCGCACTTCATTGGCTTCCGGATGTTTTTGCAAATAATCGCGGTAGAAATCGCTGGTATCCTCGATGGAAATACGCTGCAGTATCCGGCCATGATGAATCGCGGCGATTTCCCAATCGGGCCGCAAAGTAAGCGCCCGCTGCATTTCTTGCTGCGCCAGTTGATGCTGGTTGGCGTACCAAGCGGCTTGGGAAATGGCGAAATGCGCTTCCGGAAGATCCTTGTACGGCTGCGATAGGTATTGTATTAAACGTAATGTGCTGTTTTTATCCGCATTACGCGACAGCAATTGATTGAGTTGCATGAACGCATTACCGATGCTTTCCTTCTCGGACGCCAGCAATATTTCGAAATGCGGTTGCGCTGCGTCCAATTTCCCCAAATTAACCAGTGCCGCAGCAATAGTTTGCCGAGCTTCGATGGATTCGGGTTCCAGTTCGATCCATATCGAAGCAGCTTGTTCGGTAGCGTATGGATCTCCCGTATGCAAGGCGATTTCCGTCGCCCGCTTGGCGAGACGAGGGTCTCGCGTCGATTTTGCCAGCTTGATGTATCGGCTCATGGCGATATCGAGATTGCCGCGTTGCAATGCCGTTTCGCCGACCAGGAAATCGAATAGAATAGGCGCAGTCAAGTCTTGTTTGGGCAAATTCTGCAGACTGACTTCCTCTTGTTCGGCGGATCGCTCTTTTTTTTCTGCTTCCGTATTGACAGGAATCTGCGCGCAGGCAGTCAGCCCGGATAGCAATAACACATAGAGCGGTTTAAATTTCATGAGAAATCCGATTGATTTAGGATGTTTAATACCAATAACTTGCTGTAGCTTATCAGGAGAATCTGGAACTTCAAAAACACCCTTTCCCGGTGTTTTTGATTGATTAACCAATCTTATTCAAACAAATGCGCATATTCTACTTTTATACCGGCATGAAAGTGAATAAATAATTATTCAACGTAAACGATATGTATTGTATGTCATCATAAAAACGATGCATAAAATAGTACGTAAAGAGATGGCTTTTAATTTAACATTGGGAACATGTTAAGAATACGATTAAATCTCGAAAGTTCACAACGAAAGCACACAACGGCAAGCCAAGTTGCTGAAACACCATTCCATCTCATTCAACACGCATCATTCGATTGAAGAATCATTACACTAGATTAATATTAGTCTGCTTACTGGGCATATTGACCGTGCTTGGCTTCGCGCCGTTTTATCTGTTTCCGGTGCCATTCGTCACGCTAGCCGCGCTGTTCGCCTGGTGCCGTCATAGCCCGGCACCAGCCAAAGCGGCAGCTTTGGGTTTTTGGTTCGGCATGGGATTGTTCGGTGCCGGCGTAACCTGGATTTACGTCAGCTTGCACGATTTCGGCGCCATGCCGATGCCAATCGCAGTGGTGGCGCTGGTCATCCTGTGCAGTTATTTATCGCTGTTTCCTGCGTTGGGTTGCTGGCTGTTGGCCAAACTGCGTCCTGCCGCGCCGCTGCTTTGGGCATCGCTCACAGCGGCGTTGTGGATGTTATGCGAATGGCTGCGTGGCACGCTGCTCACCGGTTTTCCGTGGCTGGCGATCGGTTACACGCAAGTACCCAATAGCCCGTTGGCCGGTTTTGCGCCGATTGTCGGCGTGTACGGCATTTCGGTAATCGTCATTTTCAGCGCTGCGCTGCTCGCACTATGGGTCGAAAAAGGCATCAAACAATGGCGCTATGGCTTGACTGTGCTGCTGATCGGACTCGTCGGCTACGGTTTACAATGGATCGACTGGGTAATGCCCGAAGGGGAACCGGTCACGGTCAGCCTATTGCAAGGCAACATTGCTCAAGACTTGAAATGGCGCGAAGACTATATCGAGAATTCGATGGAGATTTATGCCAAATTGATCTTAGAAAGCGATAGCCGCTTAATCGTAACGCCGGAAATTTCCATTCCGCTGTTTAGCGATGCGGTACCGCTCGCCTATTTAATGCACTTGACTGAGCACGCCAAAAACAATCACGGCGATGTGCTGATCGGCCTCGCCGAACGCGATCATAACGACGGCGACGCGTATTACAACACCATGTTCAGCCTTGGCACCGCTCCCGGACAAAGCTACCGCAAGCATCACCTGGTACCGTTTGGCGAGTTTATTCCGCTCAAACCCATCTTCGGCTGGGTAATTCAGGTACTGCAAATTCCTTTAACCGATTTCTCGCGCGGCAGAATGGATCAGCAGCCAATGGAATTGGCCGGTCAGCGCGTGGCGATCAATATCTGTTACGAAGACGTGTTCGGCGAAGAAATCATCAACCAACTGCCGCAAGCCACGATATTGGTCAATGTCAGCAACGATGCTTGGTTCGGGCGCTCGATCGGCCCGCAACAGCACTTGCAGATTTCGCAAATGCGCGCGATGGAAACCGGACGCTATATGCTGCGCGCCACCAATACCGGCGTTACCGCAATCATCGACGAACGCGGGCGGGTGCTGGACACCATTGATATTTTCACCACCGCCGCATTGCATGGATTGGCACAAGGCTTTACCGGTGCCACGCCGTATGTCCGCACGGGCAATTATCCGATATTAGGGTTAGCCGCACTGCTCGTCGGCATCGGTTTGTTATCCGCCTTCCGCGCAAGGCGTAAAACCCGGTAAAATCCGCACTTATTCATTTCGATGGCAATCTAAGTCCTTTTTATGGCAACACTGACTTTCCAGGAAATTATTCTGACCTTGCAGCAGTATTGGAGCAAGCAAGGCTGCGCCATCTTGCAACCTTACGATATGGAAGTCGGCGCAGGCACCAGCCACACCGCCACCTTTCTGCGCGCCATCGGACCCGAACCGTGGAAAGCCGCGTATGTGCAACCGGCACGCCGCCCGAAAGACGGCCGTTACGGCGACAACCCAAACCGCTTACAGCATTATTACCAATTCCAAGTAGTGCTGAAGCCTGCACCGAAAAATATCCTCGATTTGTACTTCGACTCGTTGCGCGAACTGGGTTTTGACTTGACACAAAACGACATACGCCTAGTCGAAGACGATTGGGAGAACCCCACGCTGGGTGCTTGGGGGTTGGGCTGGGAAACCTGGCTTAACGGCATGGAAGTGACGCAATTCACTTATTTCCAGCAAGTCGGCGGCATCGATTGCAAACCGGCAACCGGTGAAATCACTTATGGCCTGGAGCGATTGGCTATGTACTTACAAGGCGTGGAAAGCGTATTCGACCTAGTGTGGACCAAGGGACTGACCTACCGCGATGTTTATCACCAGAACGAAGTCGAGCAATCGAAATACAACTTTGAAGAAAGCGATACCGAATTTTTGTTCCTTGCATTCGGCAAGCACGAAACCATCGCCAATCGGCTGATTGAAAAACAATTGGCATTGCCTGCCTACGAGCAGGTTCTGAAAGCGGCGCACACGTTCAATCTGCTCGATGCGCGCGGCGCCATATCCGTGACCGAACGCGCCGCATATATCGGACGCATCCGCAATCTGTCGCGGCAGGTCGCCAAAGCGTATTACGACAGCCGCAAAAAACTGAATTTCCCGATGGCACCGCGCGAATGGGTCGCGCAAATGCCAGACATGCAGGAGTCCGCATAAATGTCCGCGAATCTGCTTGTCGAATTATTGGTCGAGGAATTGCCACCCAAATCGCTGAAACAGCTTGGCAACAGTTTTGCGGAATTGCTGTCCGCTGGCTTGCAAACGCAAGACCTGGCTGCCAAAGACGCGAAGATTACTGCTTACGCAACGCCGCGACGGTTGGTGGTACATATCACCAATGTCACAGTCCAAGCGCCGGACAAAGCCGTCACGCAAAAATTGATGCCGGTTGCAGTCGGCCTGGATGCCCAAGGCCAGGCAACACCGCCTTTGCTGAAAAAACTGGCCAGTCTCGGCGCAGATGCCTCAGTTGTGCCGCAATTAAAACGCGTACTGGACGGAAAGGCCGAAACGCTGTTTCTGGATACCACGGTCAAAGGCACATCGCTGACCGACGGCTTACAAAAAGCATTGCAAGACACCATCGATCAATTGCCGATCCCCAAGGTCATGACGTATCAATTGGCCGACGGCTGGAGCAGCGTCAACTTTGTCCGTCCCGCACATTCTCTGGTGGCATTGCACGGCGCGGATATTGTCCCGATCAATGCATTGGGCCTGCAAGCAGGACGCGAAACACAAGGACATCGTTTCGAAGCGAAAGCAAATCCCATCGTGCTGCACAATGCCGACAGCTACACGCAGCAATTGGCAACCGAAGGCACCGTGATCGCTAGTTTTGCCGAGCGTCGTGCGGAAATCATGCACCAGCTTGCAACCGCCGCTGCAAAAGAACATCTCACACCCATCAACGACGAGGCACTGCTGGATGAAGTCACCGCATTAGTCGAACACCCCAATGTGCTGATCGGCAAGTTTGATTCCGAATTCCTGCAAGTGCCACAGGAATGTCTGATTCTGACCATGAAAGCGAACCAGAAATACTTTCCGCTGCTTGATGCCCAAGGAAAACTCGCCAACAAATTCCTGCTGGTTTCCAACATCCGCCCCACCGACCCCGCGCAAGTGATTACCGGTAACGAACGCGTCGTACGCTCGCGCTTGGCCGATGCCAAGTTTTTCTTCGACCAGGATCGCAAGAAAACATTAGAATCGCACGTTCCAGAACTGGATGAGGTGGTTTATCACAACAAGTTGGGTATGCAAGGTCAGCGCATGTATTATGTTCGTGCTATCGCTAAAATGATCGGACAGCAATTAAATGGCGAGATGCTGGCAAATCAGGCGTATCAAGCTGCCATTCTTGCCAAAACGGATCTGCTGACCGGCATGGTCGGTGAGTTTCCCGAGCTACAAGGCATTATGGGGCGCTACTACGCGCAGCATGAAGGTCTTGGCGACAAAATTGCTTTTGCCATCGAAGATCATTACAAGCCGCGCTTTTCCGGTGATGAGTTACCACGAAATGAGGTTGGTGTTTGTCTAGCGTTAGCAGATAAGTTAGAAACGTTAGTTGATATGTTCGGTATCGATGAAATTCCCACTGGAGACAAAGATCCATTTGCGTTGCGGCGCCATGCTCTGGGCGTTATCCGTATCTTGATAGAGAAAAACTTACCGCTCGAGTTGAATACATTGATAAAACAAGTCACTGATATTGTCAATAATCAAGACATTACGGATCAATGGCATACATCTTATTTCGCTTGGAAGAAAAAATCAGGAGTAAAAGTAACTGACGTAGGCTTTGGTGAACGAAAAATTGATGAAGAATCAACTGAGCAATTATTAGCATTTATTTACGAACGACTCGCTGGCAGTTTGCGTGAACAAGGCTACACTGCCCAGGAAGTCGACGCCGTGCTCAGTCTGAATCCGCAGCAATTAAGCGACATCCCCAAACGCCTTGCCGCCGTGCGTGCTTTTGCGGCTTTTCCGGAAGCAGCCAGCCTTGCGGCAGCCAACAAGCGGGTCGGCAATATCCTTAAAAAATCGGAAGGTGGCGTGAATGCCGAAGTAAATACCGGTTTGCTGCAAGAGTCTGCCGAAAAAAATCTTAACCAGGTATTGATAGATTTATCACTAAAAACAGACACAGCGCTTTATATCAAGGATTATGCAACTTTCTTACAGATACTGACCGAATTAAAATTACCGGTTGACGATTTCTTCGATCACGTGATGGTCAACGTCGATGATGAAAAATTACGCAACAACCGTCTTGCGTTATTGAAGGAATTGCATCAGATGATGAATCAAATCGCTGATCTCTCCAAACTCGCGTCTTAATATGAAGCTCATCATCCTCGACCAGGCCGGCGTCATCAATCAGAGCAGCGATACTTTCGTCAAAACGCCGGACGAATGGATCGCCATCCCCGGCAGTCTGGACGCCATCGCCCGATTGACGCACGCCGGTTATCGCGTCGTGGTTGCGACCAATCAATCTGGCATCGGGCGCGGCTTGCTCGACATGGCAACTTACAATGCCATCAACGACAAAATGTACAAAGCGGTTAATCATGCGGGCGGGCGCATTGATGCGATTTTTTTCTGTCCGCATACGCAAGCGGATCAATGCGCTTGCCGCAAGCCTGGCACCGGCCTTTTCGATGAAATCATGCAGCGCTATGGCGTCAATTTGACCAATGTGCCAACCGTCGGCGACTCCTTGAAAGATCTACAAGCCGCTGCTGCCGTTGGCGCGATGCCGTTGCTGGTTCTGACTGGCAATGGAAAGATCACGCAAAAAAGCAAAGAACTGCCTGCGGATACGCAGATTTTTGCGGATCTGTCCGCAGTCGCGGATGCTTTGGTTGGGGGCGAGTGATGCAAGCATTTTTGCGCTCCACGCTATATATGTTGTTGCAAATCATCGTTACGCCGCCGTATGCACTGTTTACATTGGCTTGTTTCCCGCTGTCGCCGCACAACCGCTATCGCGTCACGTCCACCTGGACACGCGGCATGTTGTTCCTGCTGCGCAATCTATGCGGCCTACGCTATCAAATCGTCGGCGCGGAAAATATCCCGAAAACGCCGAGCATCGTGCTGTCCAAACATCAATCGGCGTGGGAAACACTGGCCTTCCAGGAAATTTTTCCGCCGCAGGTGTGGGTACTGAAAAAAGAACTGCTGCGCATCCCTTTTTTCGGTTGGGGCCTGGCGATGACCAGCCCGATCGCCATCGACCGCAGCGCCAAGAAAAAAGCGCTCGAGCAAATTGTCGAACAAGGCAAGGATCGAATGAAACAAGGTTTCTGGATTGTCATCTTCCCCGAAGGCACGCGCATCCCGCCGGGACAGCGCGGCAAATACCGCATCGGCGGCGCTTGGCTGGCAACGCATACCAATGTGCCGGTGGTGCCGGTCGCGCATAACGCCGGAGAATTCTGGGGAAAAAATTCGTTCGTTAAACATGCCGGCACCATCACCGTCAGCATCGGCAAGCCGATAGATCCCACCGGTATGGAAGCCGGTGAATTGAATGCACAAGTGGAAGCCTGGATCGAGGAAGAAATGCAGCGCATCGGCCAGCAAAGAAACTAACAACGCCTGTGCAAGTCACCGTTTCTCTCAATGGCCGGGAAATCGCTTACACCCTCAAGCGCTGCAAGCGCCAATCGATCGGTTTAACAATCGATCATCAAGGCCTGCGCATCAGCGCACCGCCGCAAACCCCGCACCTCCATATCGACGCCATCCTGCATAAAAAAGCCGATTGGATCACAAAA
Organism: Nitrosomonas sp.; assembly: GCA_023257295.1. Lineage (GTDB taxonomy): Bacteria > Pseudomonadota > Gammaproteobacteria > Burkholderiales > Nitrosomonadaceae > Nitrosomonas. The sequence goes on from JALRCN010000150.1 coordinate 15,572, forward strand.
AAACTGGATCAATGGCAAAACAAAAAAAGCCTTGTCATATCCTGGGCACATGACGCGACCTACCCGCTACTCGGCGAGCCGTGGCGCATGGCATTGAAGCCAACGGGCGAAATCGAAATGACGCGACGATTCATTGACGGCCAAGTGGAACAACCCATCGCACAACTCCCCCCCCGCCAAATCGAAAAATTCGTCATGACCTGGTACAGCCAGCAAGCAATCGCCTGCTTCAAGCAGCGCATCGACAACCACGCCCAGGCCCTAAGCATACCCGCCCCGCCATTTCGCCTATCCCGCGCCAAAACCCGCTGGGGCAGTTGCAACAGCCGTGGCCTCATCAGCCTTAACTGGCGCTTGATTCAACTGCCGCTGCATTTGATCGATTACGTCGTCGCGCACGAATTGGCGCATTTGATTGAAATGAATCATTCCCAGGCATTTTGGAAGGTAGTGGAGAGTGTTTGTCCGAAGTATCGGGTGGCGCGGAGGGAGCTTAGAGAAATGGGACTGTGATGCTCCTAACTCAAATTACATGCCAAAAGAACAAGCTTGTTCGGCAGATTCGAAACGGTTACCGTGCGTGATCGCCTTGTGTAAAAAACAATATTTGCACCTTGCTTTTTACCCCATCGCAGCCTGCGATGGAGGCCGGTTAGATGATTCTCTGTTTCCAATATATCGTTACCATGGACGAAGACGATGCATTTAGGGAGACCATAAATGATTTCGACATTAATGACTTCATCCTTCCATTCCGTGCGCCTCATGCTTCATCTCGTTCGCCGAATAAATCAGCTGTTTCCTTAACTTACTCAAGCTCCTGATCTTTTAATGCGCCATGATTGCGGCGCTCAAGATTTTTTTCCTTATGCTTAAGGATCTGCCG
>JALRCN010000163.1 GCA_023257295.1 Nitrosomonas sp.
CAAACCGGTATGCAGCATTTCGCAGATCACCACATCGACAGGCTCCGGCGGCAAATAATGCAGCGCATCGGCTTGAATGACTTCAACTTTGTCCCCATGAACATTTTGCGCAAGCAAGCTGCGCGCGGCATTCACCAGCTCTGGATTTCGCTCGATGCAATAAACTTTCTGCGCTTTTTGTGCGGCAAAAAAAGATTGCACACCGGTGCCGCCGCCAAGCTCCAAAACTGTAGCACCTGGCTTAACTGCCAGATTGATCGCCTCCTTAAAACCATTCATGCGAACATTGTCGTTCAACATATTGTAATGATAATGCAGCGGAATGAATTGACCGAGTTCCAAACTTTCGAATTTATTTTGCATAGCGCGGTTCCTGAATGGTTAGCGTTGCCGGTTTAAGATAGATTGCTGTGTGAATTGACAGCAATGATCATGCCAATTCGTGGCAAATCCGATGTTGGCTGTATTAGCGCTTTTTTTGTTTAATCTTTTAGAAAAATAGATGGCAAGGGCGGCAAATATTGCCGCCCTTGCCTATAATTCGGCAAGTATGGGATAGGCTGGGGATAAGCGGAAATAACTGAATTCACAGTCAAGCTTGCGAGGGCGCATGCAAAAATTTTGGTATGGGCAATCCATACCAGTTTTTCACATACAAATATTGCCGGATCGGCGTTTTAATCATCAGCAACAGCAAGCCGATGGAATACAGGCACCAGACGGCCGCCCATTCGTTCATGTCGTCGGTGGTCATATACGCCAGCAACGGCCCCGATATGAAATGGTATGTCACCATTTTCCAGGATCCATACAACAAAGGTAATGCAAAAGCGGCGTAACCGTAAACATTTCCCATCAGAACATTTCCGTTGGCGGGAATGGCCCAGGCAATATGCCAATCTCCCGAAGTGGAACAAATCTGTTCGCCGCAGAACGGCATGGTAAATTTGGCACTGGTAAAAAAAGTCATGGTGTAGTTTCTGTCGAAGCAGTATGTAATCCAATCGAATGGATAAATGCGCATCATAAAAACGACCGCTGCGGTTGCGCATAAAGTGTAAACCGCAGGAGCAATGCGGAGGCGCAAACCGTCTGGAATAAAATGCATTGCGACCGCATTGACAAAAAACGGTTGAAAAGCGATATGCATGTACCCCAGAAATGTAGCAATCTGATTTCTCGGATCCGTACATTGATCGATCACCGTGTAGGTATAGGCTTGCAGCAATTCCATCAACGAGAAATACGCGAGCGCGGCGCACAGCACACCGGACTCGTTTTTTCGATAAAAATAAGCGGTGCTGGCAAGACCAGTCACCGCGAGCACAGCAGATGCTTCACCGCTCCAGCACATAAAACCTCTATAAAAATATGAAGATGAGCCTGGTTGATCGATAGACTTGCCGAAATATTTTTAGCGGCGCGTCAACAGTCTGTTCACTCAATAACCGCTGACTTGGAAGGAACTGGGAAAGCGATGAATAATCCGTCGGACATACCGCCTAACACAGCGGCCTTGCGCAGACGTTTTTCAGCGCTTCCCCAGGTAATGGCAGGACAGGGCATACAAAGGGCATTGAAATTTATTGTACACACCTGCCTATGAAATAGACAGCGCAATCCTTCGCGCCGTATGGGAGTCGGTGTGAAAATATCTCAAGGGTAACGATGAAGCCGATTAATTTTTTTGGAAATTCTTGGAGCCGTTGTGTAAAAACAGTGCTGGGTACAGAATCGCGAATCCATCCGGAAAACATTCACACCGCAAAACTCACTCCCCCTTCAACACCGACCAACCCACCTCGCATTCTCCCGATTCCGTAGCTACATAAGCTGATTCCTCGGTAATCGTGACGGAGATATCCATCGTGCGTTGTGCTAGTTTTGCCAGTGCTTGGACATTCGGCCAGGAGAATTGAAAAACGGTTGCGGTCAGCGGAGCGAATTTTTCCCGTTCTTGCGTCCACCAGACATTCGATTTGGAATTGAAGCTATACACTTTGACCGTTTGGGCGATTCGGGTGGCTTTCTTGATGCGATCCGGGGTCGGTTCGCCGACGTCGATCCACATGGCAATCCGGCCATCCGGGGCGTGCGCCCATAGGTCGGGTTCTTCGACGGTACTCAGCCCTTTTGTGAGCGTTAGCGATTCCTGTGCATTGATACAGAATGCGAGCATGCGCACCATCATGCGTTCGAGCGTTTCCGATGGGTGCTGGGCGATGGTCAGGTTGAGAGTGTCGTAATAATTGCGGCTGAGGTCGGTCAGTGCAATTTTGCATTTATAAATGGTCGGTTTTAATGCCACGAATTTGCGTCCATTGTGACTATTTATTCAATTCCTTGATAGCGCAAATAATCCTCATAATTACCCTTGAAGTCGTTAATGCCGTCCGGTGTCATTTCAAGAACGCGCGTGGCCAGAGAGGAAACGAATTCTCGGTCATGCGAAATAAAAATCAACGTGCCGGTATATTTCTCCAGAGCACTATTCAGCGATTCGATGGATTCCATATCCAGGTGATTGGTCGGCTCGTCCATTAGTAGAATATTCGGTTTCTGCAGAAGCAATTTGCCAAACAGCATACGTCCTTGTTCTCCGCCGGAAATCACGCGCGTGGATTTTTTGACATCGTCGCCGGAGAACAGCAACCGACCCAGTGTGCCGCGTATGGTTTGATCATCGTCACTGCCTTGTCGCCATTGATCCATCCACTCAGTCAGGGACATGTCTGCCGAAAAATCGGCTGCATGATCTTGTGCATAATAGCCTGGGCGTGCTTTTTCGGCCCATTTTACTTCACCGGCGTCGGGAGGAATATCGCCCGCAAGGCAACGCAGCAGCGTGGTTTTTCCGATGCCGTTGGGGCCGATGATGGCGACTTTCTCGCCGGCTTCGATGTCGACGCTGAAACGATCGAACAGCGGCTTTTCCAATCCGGGGAAGCTTTTGCCGATTGCCTTGATGGAAACCGCCAGGCGATGCAGCTTATCCCGGTCGTCCACTTCAAAGCGGATAAATGGGTATTGACGGCTGGACGGTTTGACATCCTCCAGTTTGATTTTCTCGATCTGCCGCGCGCGGCTGGTTGCCTGTTTGGCTTTCGATGCGTTTGCTGAGAAACGGCTGACAAAAGACTGCAAATCGGCAATCTGCGTTTTCTTCTTGGCATTACTGGCCAACATCTGCTCGCGCACTTGCGTCGAGGCGATCATGTAATCGTCGTAGTTGCCGGGATAGATCCGCAGTTCGCCGTAATCCAGATCGGCCATGTGCGTGCACACGCTGTTCAGAAAATGCCGATCGTGGGAAATGATGATGATGGTATTTTTACTGGCATTGATGACATCTTCCAGCCAGCGGATGGTATTGATATCGAGGTTATTGGTCGGCTCATCCAGCAATAAAATATCCGGGTTGGAAAATAACGCCTGCGCCAATAACACGCGCAACTTGAATCCCGGCGCAATCGCGCTCATCAATCCTTGATGCTGATCGGACGGAATGCCCACGCCAAGCAGCAATTCTCCGGCACGCGCTTCGGCGGAATATCCATATAGGAATTATGGTTACCAACAAATATATGTGCATGGTTAAACTGATGAGGCGCTTCATAAATTT
>JALRCN010000185.1 GCA_023257295.1 Nitrosomonas sp.
CGGCGACCAGTCTTTCCCGGTTGGCGCGCATGCACGGCAAAAATCATTTTGGCTCCCCGATCAAATTGCGGGAAAATGGCGATTATGTGCATGCAGTCAGCGAAATATGCACCGTCGGTTGCGAGAGCGGCGAATTGCCGCTGCAATGACGATAAATGCTGGTTATCTAAATTCAAATTATTGAGAAGGTTGCAATTATGTCGGAAGTGTTTGATGTGGCAGTAATAGGTGCAGGGCCGGGAGGCTATGTGGCGGCGATTCGCTGCGCGCAATTGGGTTTGAATACCGTGTGTATCGACGAATGGAAAAACACGAAGGGAAAAGCAAGCCTCGGCGGCACTTGCCTGAATGTAGGCTGTATTCCTTCTAAAGCGTTGCTGGAGTCGTCCGAGGGTTATTTTCAGATCAAACACAAAGTTTCAGCGCACGGTATTGTCGTCGAGCAAGTTTCAATCGACGTGCCCACGATGATTGCCCGTAAAGACAAAATCGTTACCACGTTTACCGCCGGTATTTCCTCGTTATTCAAGAAAAATAAGGTCACATCAGTGCATGGTAGGGGTACGTTATTGCAGAGCGATGTCGCGACGAACGCCTGGCAAATCAGAGTGGATAGCGGCGGCAATAGCGAAACCGTGCAAGCCAAGCATGTCATCGTTGCGACAGGTTCCGTACCGCGACCGTTACCGATGGCTGCGATCGACAATGAGTCGATTCTGGATAATGCCGGTGCTTTGGCATTGACGGAAACGCCTAAGCGGCTGGGTGTTATCGGCGCAGGGGTGATCGGTCTGGAAATGGGTAGCGTTTGGCGCAGGCTTGGTGCCGAAGTTACTATTCTGGAAGCGATGCCCGGCTTCTTGATGGCGGCCGATGAGCAAGTAGCCAAAGAAGCAAAAAGCATTTTTGCCAAGGAAACGGGACTGCAAATTCAAACCGGCATCAACATTCAATCGATTAAAAGTACCAACAGCGGCGTGTCGGTCAGTTATACCGATGCCGATCAGCAAGCGCACGTATTGGAAGTGGATAAATTGATCGTCGCAATCGGGCGCATTCCGAATACGACAGGATTAGGCGTCAAGGAAAATGGAATGGCATTGGACGATCGAGGTTTCATCAATGTCGATCAACATTGCCGCACTAACCTGCCAAACGTTTATGCCGTGGGCGATGTGGTGCGCGGCCCGATGTTGGCGCATAAAGCATCGGAAGAGGGCGTTGTTGTCGCCGAAATGATTGCGCATCTCGAAAAAGGACAAGCCGGTGAGAGCGAAGCGGTCGATTTCAATACCATACCGTGGGTGATTTACACCGTGCCGGAAATTGCATGGGTGGGGAAAACCGAACAGGAATTGAGAGCCGCCGGTGTGGCGTATAAGATCGGTCAATTTCCTTTCATCGCCAATGGGCGTGCGCGCGCCATGAATGCAACCGCTGGATTTGTCAAAGTGATTGCCGATGAGCAAACCGACCGCGTGCTTGGCGTACATATGATCGGTCCGCATGTTTCCGAATTGATTTCCGAAGCCGTGATGGCGATGAAGTTCTCCGCCAGCAGCGAAGATATCGCGTGTATCGTGCACGCACATCCTTCGTTATCGGAAGTGTTTCATGAGGCTGCGCTGGGTGTAAATAAGCGCGCTTTGCATATTTGACGGATCGATCAGGAGATGCTGATTGATTCGGCGAGGAAGTGAGTATCGATTGTTGCAATAATAAGGCGGACTCGATTCGAGTCCGCCTTATTATTTTGTATGAGGATTGATGCTGATGCGGTTAGTATCTTGGATTAGAAGCAGTTGTTTTTGTCGGGATTAACGCTGCAAGAGTAATGCAGGTGTTTCATGCCGGCGGATTTGTTAACCAGATAATCGGCTCTGAGCTGTTTGTTTTGCTCAACTGACATCGTAGCCTTCTCAGGTACGAATTTTTCCTCGCTCCAAAATCTGATCCGGCAAAATTCGTCATTTGCACCGCATAAGCGATTGATTGCGGAGCTATACACGGTTCTGTCGGTGTAGACGGCATGATCGACCAGCACCAAGTGAATGAATTTTCCGGAGCTGCCCAATTCGACCGAACGTACCAAGCGCCATCCATTCCCGCGTTCCAATTGCGACGAAGCCGCATTGCCGTGCTCGTGATCGTCTCCTTCATGCGCAAAAACGCTAAGCGGCAGCGAAAGTATCGAAAATAACAATAAACTTGATAATAACTTGTACATGTGTTCTCCCTGGCGAATGCCAATTGATTATTTATAAGTATGGATTCCTTGCAGCTTTTTTGTTTAATATCTTGTTTCCGGATCAATTGTTGTCCTTGTCCGGATAATTCCAGCAGGCGGGGAGTATACTCGAAAAACCGATTTTGAACATTATTTCGCGAGAACCCTTTAATAAAACAGACCCCGATTGGGAATCTTGCACCTCATCGTGGCAAGGATTAACCGCACATATTTTTCGTGCATGTGTCGCGGTTCATCGCTTTTTTCGGTCGCTTGACATCCACTAACCCTTTCTATACGCTGCGCGCACTTGCTTCGGGTGCCTTTGGGTTTTTATGTTCAAGGGTTAAACGGGAAGCTGGTGCGCACTGATATATTTCAGGCAATGCCAGCACTGCCCCCGCAACGGTAAATGAGTAAATCATCTGCATCATGCCACTGTGCACTGCATGGGAAGGCGCAGATTTGGAATCGATTCCGCTCATGAGTCCGGAGACCGGCCCAAAGCAAACGTTACTACGGTATTGCGGAGGGCAATCAGTGGCATTTCAATCGGTTTCTCCAATCGATTGTTTGTCTATTTCTAATTTCTTCTTCCGCATTCCTTTTTTGAATTTGACATCGCGCGGGTGTGCGCGAAGGAATCGGATATGCATAAATACCCATTATCAGCTATCATCGTGCTGTGGCTTGGCATGAGTATTGGCGTGTCTGCAATGACTGCGGATAAACAAGAAAAGCCCGTCATTGTTACGGCCACACGTACCACACAAACTGCAGATTCCGCATTAGCATCGGTTACCGTTATCTCGCGCCAGGATATCGAGCGTCAGCAGGCGCGCTCGGTGCAGGATGTGTTGCGCGGCATACCGGGTGTCAGTATCGCCAATAACGGCGGTATGGGAAAAACTTCATCGGTATTCATGCGCGGTACCGAATCCGATCATGTGTTGGTGATGATCGACAATATCAAAGTCGGCTCCGCCACATCTGGCACCACCGCGTTTGAAAACATCCCCATCGACCAGATCGAGCGCATCGAAATCGTGCGCGGGCCGCGCTCCAGCTTATACGGCTCGGAAGCAATCGGTGGCGTGATTCATATCATCACACGCAAAGGCACCGGCAGCGGCTTCCGGCAGCATCTCAATTTCGGTGGCGGCAGCTTCGGCACGATGGAGGGTGCAACCGGGATATCGTACAACGGCTCACAAGGTTGGTTGAATCTGACCGCAAGCGGCATCGGCACACAAGGTTTCAATGCCTGCTCCGGTTCCTTCAGTGCCGGATGTTTCACTGTCGAGCCGGATCGCGACGGTTACCGTAACATCGCAGGCAGTATGCGTGGTGGATATCGCTTTCAGAACGGCCTGGAGGTCGAAACCAATTTCATGCAATCAGCCGGCAACACGCAATTCGACGGCAGTTATGTCAATAAGGCAGTATTGATGCAGCAAGTCGTCGGTGGTTCCATCCGTTACGCACCGACGACATTCTGGAATTTCAATTTGATCGCCGGTAGCAGTCGCGAGGATGCGGATAATTTTCTGGGCACCACATACCGGAGTCGCTTCAACACCACACGCGATATTGTCACGGTATTGAATACCTTCACCGTCGCCAAGGATCAACAGCTCACCATCGGCACGGATTACCAGCGCGATCACGTCAAAAGCACCGAGGCTTACACACTGATGTCACGCACCAATTGGGGCGTATTCGCGCAACATCAAGCCAACATCGCCGCGCATAATTTATTGTTCTCAGTCCGGCACGACGACAATCAACAATTCGGCAGTCGCGTTACCGGCAATGCCGGATGGAGTTATCCGTTATCGGACAAATTCGTATTGCTTGCCAATTTCGGTAGTGCTTTCAAAGCACCGACGTTCAACGAATTGTTTTATCCCGGTTTCGGCAATCCCAACCTCAAACCGGAAGATTCGCGCAGCTTTGAATTCGGTACGCGCGGCCATACCGGATGGGGCAATTGGTCGATCAATGCGTATGAAACGCGCATCGATAATTTGATTGCGTTCGACGCCAATCTTTTCGCGCCGAACAATATCGATCAAGCACGCATCCGTGGCATCGAAGGCATCGTGACCGCGCAAATCATGGATTGGCAAATCAATACCAATTTGACGCTGATGGAACCGATTAATCGCGGTTCCGGCTTCAATCGTGGCAATATATTACCGCGCCGCGCCGAACAATCATTTCGTCTGGACGTAAACCGCCAATTCGGCAAATATGTCGCCGGCGCCATGTTGCTGGTCGAGGGTGAGCGCTACGATGATTTGGCGAATACCCGTAAACTGGACCCTTACGCCAAATTGGATTTGCGTGCGGAATATCTGTTCGCACCTAAATGGCGCTTGCAGGGTCGCATCGACAATGTATCCGACGAACACTATGAAACTGCGGCATTCTATAATCAAGCCGGGCGAAGCTTCTTCGCCATGGTGCGTTATCAACCTTAATAGGAGTTACCCATGCTGACTTTATCCTCTCGCCATCAAATCGCCATCGCGGTGTTATTGGCACTGCTGATGATACTCACTCGCAGCCATCATTTCGCATCCATGCATCACTTGGCCGATGCGTCGTGGGCGATTTTCTTTCTCGTTGGCATTTATCTACGCCCTGTTTGGTCATTACCTGCCTTCTTCGCGCTGAGCTGGTGGCTGGATTTCGCCGCGTACACCTGGGGCGGCGTCAGTGGTTTTTGCCTGACACCAGCGTATGTGTTTTTGTTGCCTGCTTACGGTTCATTGTGGCTTGCCGGACGCTGGTTCGCCAAGCGATACCAATTTGGTTGGCGTACCGCCGCACCGCTCGCCGCCAGCAGTTTTCTTGGTTTGACACTGTGCGAATTGTTTTCCAGCGGCGGCTTTTATTTTTTTTCCGGTCGGTTTGCCGACACCACTATCGCGGAATTCGGCACGCGGTTAATGACCTATTTTCCGTTATATGCCGAAGCGTTTGCGACCTATCTCGGCATCGCTATCGTGTTGCACAGCTTGTTTGCATACCTGTCGACGCCGGTGGATTCACACACGCCGCTGATTCGCTAGGCACTTATGACTGAAACGGGAGATCGTTCGCAGCGCCATCGCGTTCGCATGCAGCGCAAGAAGGAAATTGTCGATGCGGCAATCGCGCGTGCCGATCATACAAAAGGTCTGCTGTTGGTACTCACCGGTAACGGCAAAGGAAAATCGAGTTCCGCCTTCGGCATGGCTGCGCGAGCATTGGGGCACGGCATGCGCGTCGGTGTCGCGCAATTCATCAAAGGCCGCTCGGACACCGGTGAGGAAGCTTTCTTCCGCAAGCAAGCCAACGTGGTGTGGCATGTATTAGGCGAAGGCTTCACCTGGGATACACAAGACCTGGAGCGCGATACCGAAACTGCCCGTCAAGGTTGGGCGGTCGTTCAAACACTGTTGCGCGATCCATCATTCGATTTGATCGTGCTCGATGAATTGACGTATCCGCTCAAATTCGGTTGGTTGGATTTGAATCAAGTGCTCGATGATCTGAAAAACCGCCCACCGATGCAGCATGTCATCATCACCGGACGCGGTGCGCCCGAAGCACTGTGTAATGCTGCAGATACCGTCACCGAAATGGCCGACATCAAGCATGCCTTCCGTGCCGGAATTCAGGCACAATCCGGTATTGACTTATAGTCGCATGAGCGAACGCCATTGCTACAGCGAAGCCGACCGTTCCGCCGTGTATCGCGTTATCGCTGAACGCCGCGACATGCGGCATTTCCTCCCTGACCCGGTCGACCCCGTCGTGTTCAAACGCTTGCTCACCGCCGCGCACCAAGCGCCCAGCGTCGGCCTGATGCAACCCTGGCGCTTTATTCGCATCACCGATCGCCAATTGCGCCACGACATCGCAGCATTGGTCGAAACCGAGCGCCACCACACCGCCGATGCACTGCTCGAACGTCGCGATGAATTTCTGCGCCTCAAAGTTGAGGGCATACTGGATTGTGGCGAATTGCTGGTCGTTGCGCTCATGGATCAACGTGAACAGCATGTCTTCGGGCGTCGCACATTGCCTGAAATGGATTTAGCTTCGACCGCCTGCGCCATTCAAAATCTCTGGCTCGCGGCACGCACCGAAGGATTGGGTATGGGTTGGGTATCGTTGTTCGATCCCGAAGCATTGGCTCGACTGCTCGCCATACCGGATGGCGGCAAACCGGTCGCCATTATTTGCCTGGGACATGTCGAGGCTTTTTATCCGGAACCGATGTTGAGATTGCAATCCTGGGCACAGCAACACCCGCTGCAGGATATGGTTTTTATCAATCGCTGGAACGATACCGGCGAATCCCTCGAATGATTACCTCACTGACTATTTTCACCGCTTTATCTTTCGATATTTGGCTGGGGGAGCCGCGTCGCTTTCATCCGCTGGTCGGATTCGGACATTGGGCGCACGCTTTGGAACGCCGGCTTTACGCACAGTCGTACCTGAATGGCTGCATCGCGCTGGCACTGGCAGTCATTCCGATCATTGGATTGATCACCTATCTCACGGCATGGATCGAACATTGGCTGCTGGATGCGTTACTACTGTACCTTGCCATTGGCTGGAATAGCCTGAATCTACACGCGAAAAATGTTAAGCATGCGCTGTTATCGAATGATCTTGCCGCTGCTCGCGAACAGGTCGGCCTCATCGTCAGCCGCGACACTATGCAACTCGACTCAATCGGCATTTCCCGCGCAACCGTCGAATCGGTGCTTGAAAACGGCAATGACGCCATTTTCGGCGCCATTTTCTGGTTCGTGATTGGCGCTGTACCCGGCGTTATCGCTTACCGACTCGTCAATACATTGGATGCGATGTGGGGATACCGCAATGAGCGATACCTTCGCTTCGGCTGGGCTGCCGCGCGCTTGGACGATGTGCTGAATTATATTCCGGCACGATTCACGGCACTGAGTTACGCACTATGTGGCAATGTACGCAATGCGCTGATTTGCTGGCACACACAAGGAAGCATTTGGAAAAGTCCTAATGCAGGCCCTGTCATGGCGGCTGGTGCGGGCAGCCTGAACCTCGCATTGGGCGGCCCGGCACGTTATCATGGCAAGATGGAAATGCGCCCTTTACTCGGCGCAGGCCATGATCCGAACAACAGTGACATCGACCGGGCTTTGCGGCTGATTCGCAATGCATTGCTGATTTGGTTGATCTCTATTGCCGTGGGAGAAGCTTATGTCTTTTACCACCACTAGCCATGTACCGGATGGATTGCTACCGCACGGCGGGCAATTGCGCGCAGCAGTGACGCAATTTTCGATTCCTTTGCCGCAATGGCTGGATCTTTCAACCGGTATCAACCCGAATGGCTGGCCAACCAAAATGCCGCCAGAAACCGTTTGGTCGCGATTGCCCGAGGACGATGACGAATTGGAATCGATTGCATGCCGCTACTATGGTGTACACCGTATATTGCCCGTTGCCGGATCACAAGCCGCGATTCAAGCACTGCCCCGCTTGCGCGCACCATCTCGGGTCGGTGTGTTGCATCCCGGTTTTTCCGAACATAGCAATGCATGGCAAAGCCAACATCACGAAGTTACCGCCATTACTGCCGACCAGATCGATAACACGCTTTCCAGCATTAATGTCCTGGTGCTGACGCAACCGAATAATCCGACAGGCGCTACTTTCGACACCGATCGTTTGGTGCATTGGCATGAGCAACTTGCAGCACGTGGCGGTTGGTTGATCGTCGACGAAGCCTATATGGATGCAACGCCTGAACGCAACATTGCAGCATATGCCGATAGCCCGGGATTGATCGTGCTGCGTTCGTTGGGTAAGTTTTTCGGGTTGGCTGGCGCGCGTGTCGGATTCGTATGTGCCGAAGCCCGATTACTGGCGCAGTTGCGGCAATTGCTCGGGCCTTGGGCTATCAGTCACCCGTCACGATGGATCGCTTCTCAAGCTTTGCAGGATGCTGAGTGGCAACACCATGCCCGACAGCAATTATTAGCATCCAGTAACCGATTGCAAACTTTATTGATACAAAACCAGCTGCATCCGACGGGTAGCTGCGCGTTTTTTCACTGGATCGTTTCCCCGCATGCCGCTGCGATTCATCGATCATTGGCGGAACAAGGCATTTTGGTGCGTCGTTTTGACGACCCTCCCAGTATCCGTCTCGGTTTACCGGCAAGCGAAGACGATTGGCTTCACCTGGAATCCACATTGGCGCATATTGCCGCCATCCATTCGGGCACACGATCATGCTGAGTACACAAACCCTGATGATTCAAGGCACGACATCCGATGCCGGTAAAAGCACGTTGGTCACTGCACTCTGCCGATGGCTAGCCCGTCAAAATATTCGTGTTGCGCCGTTCAAACCGCAAAATATGGCTTTGAACAGCGCCGTCACCGTCGATGGTGGCGAAATCGGACGCGCACAAGCAGTACAAGCGATGGCCGCCGGATTAGCACCGCATACCGATATGAATCCGGTATTGCTGAAACCGGTTTCGGATAAAAATGCGCAAATCGTCATCCACGGGCATGCGATCAAGAATATGAATGCTGCCGATTATCATCAATACAAAGCAGTAGCGATGAATGCGGTGCTCGAATCTTATGCAAGACTATGCCTAGCGCACGACAAAATCATTGTCGAGGGTGCCGGTTCACCGGCGGAAATCAATCTACGCGACCGCGATATTGCCAACATGGGATTTGCAGAAGTCGCCGATTGTCCGGTAATCCTGATCGCAGACATCGACCGTGGTGGTGTATTCGCGCATCTTGCCGGAACGCTGGCATTGCTAAGTCCAAGCGAGCAAAACCGCATTCAGGGTTTCGTTATTAATCGCTTCCGTGGCGACCTCGCCTTATTGCAATCCGGATTGGATTGGCTCGAGCGATACACCGGCAAACCGGTATTGGGCGTGCTGCCGTACTTGCACGGCCTGCATCTGGAGGCGGAAGACGCCATCCCCATCGACAATCCGCAACAAAACGACTCCCGCGATTTCCGTGTCATCGTTCCGGTGCTGCCACGCATCAGTAATCACACCGATTTCGATCCGCTGCGCCTGCACCCTCGCATCCGACTGGAATTTATCGGCCCTGGCAGTTCCATTCCACCGGCTGATTTGATCATCCTGCCCGGTTCAAAAAATGTGCGCGCGGATCTCGACTGGTTACGCAATCAAGGATGGGAAGTGGCAATCAAACACCATCTGCGCTACGGCGGCAAGTTGATCGGCATCTGCGGCGGCTTCCAAATGCTCGGTAGCATTATCCGCGATCCTGACGGCATCGAAGGCATTCCCGGCAACGCCACAGGTTTTTCGTTTTTCGATATGGAAACAACGTTGCAGCCGGATAAATGCCTGCGTAACGTACAAGGCGTACTGACACTGAATGAGGTTGCTGTCACTGGCTATGAAATTCATGCCGGAATCACAAAATTCCACGCTCAATACCAATCCGCCATTCACCTGCCGCATGGCAAGGACGGCGCAATCAGCGAAGACGGCTTAATTCTCGGTACTTACTTGCACGGCATTTTCGAATCCGCATCAGCCTGCAACGAATTACTCGCCTGGGCCGGATTACATGATTCCAGCGAACATCTGGATTATCGCGATACCTGCGCAGCTTCAATCGATTTGCTGGCGGATTGTATCGATCAACACCTCGATACCGCTCATTTACGCCGTTTATTGAATTTGCATGAACATTGCCATGTCTGACAACAAAACCTTGATCCTCGGCGGCGTGCGCTCCGGCAAAAGCCGGTTGGCGGAACGATTGGCAACGGAAAGCCAATTGCCGATTGTCTATATTGCCACTGCAACCGGCGATGACGACGAAATGCGCGACCGTATTGCATTGCACCGTGCGCATCGCCCGCAGCACTGGAAAGTTATCGAAGAGCCATTACACTTGGCATCGGCGCTGAAACCCCACGCCAATGATTCATGTTGCATCTTGATCGATTGCTTGACGCTATGGCTGACCAACTTGTTGCTACACCCCGATCCGATGTGTTTTACCGCAGAGCGCACTTCATTTTTGGAAATACTTCCCCGGATTAGCAGCAAGCTCATCCTGGTCAGCAATGAAACCAATATGGGCATCACGCCGTTGGGCGAACTGAGTCGCCGCTATTGCGACGAAGCCGGGCGATTGCATCAGGAAATCGCAGCACAATGCGATCAAGTGATACTTACCGTTGCGGGTTTACCGTTGGTACTGAAAGGAAGCACCGTTTGAATCAGCAGAACACATCGAACTGGTTACATGTACCGCTGGCAAAGCCCGACGAAGCCATGCGATACCAGGCACAACAACGGCAAGCACAACTGACCAAACCACCCGGTTCGCTGGGCCGTTTAGAATCCATCGCGATTCAATTGGCCGCAATGCAAAATACCGCCCAACCCTGCGCTGACTGTGCTCATATCGCTATTTTTGCAGGCGACCACGGCGTTGCAACCGAGGGTGTATCGGCATTCCCGCAATCCGTCACCGGTGAAATGATCCGCAATTTTGTTAATGGTGGCGCCGCAATCAGCGTGCTCGCCGATGCTATGCAGGCATCGCTGGAAATCATTAATCTCGGTACGATCACCGATACCGATGCACTACCCACGGTGATGCACTACCGGCTTGGACCAGGAACGGCCAATTTCCTGCATGCGCCCGCGATGACGGCGCACCAATTAAATGCCGCATTATGGGTAGGTCGTGAAGCCATCGAACGTGCACGGCAAAAAGAAGCGCATGTGTTCATCGGCGGCGAAATGGGTATCGGTAACACCACCAGCGCAACCGCGCTGGCATGCAGCTTGCTGCAACGTGCACCCGATGCACTTACCGGTGCAGGCACAGGACTCACGGCTGATGGCATCCAACACAAAACCAAGATCATCACGCAAGCGCTCGCACACCACCAGACATCGATTGATTCACCGCTGGAAGCACTGCGACGTTTAGGCGGTTTCGAAATCGCCGCGTTAACGGGTGCATATATCCGTGGCGCTCAAATCGGATTGCCGCTGCTGATCGACGGATTTATTTGCACTGCCGCCGCACTGACGGCGGAAATGATCGCTCCCGAATGCAAAAATTGGTTTATCTATTCGCACCAATCGGCAGAATCCGGTCACGGCATCTTACTTGAAGCACTTACAGCAAAACCGTTAATGGCATTGGATATGCGGCTCGGCGAAGGCAGCGGTGCCGCAATTGCATTGCCGTTATTGCGCAGCGCTTGCCGATTGCATAACGGCATGGCAACTTTCGCCGAAGCGCACGTCTCAGCCAAAAACAACGTGGAATAAACCATGACAACCACGGTTGATCTGCTCAGGCATGGCGAGACGGAATACGCTCAACGTTATTGTGGCAGCACCGACCATCCGCTGACAGAACAAGGTTGGCGACAAATGCAAAGCACGGCAGCTCGAGCAACCGTGCCATGGCAACATATCGTAACCTCTCCACAGCGCCGTTGCGCTGCGTTCGCCGAAACGCTGAGCCAATCGCACGCGATTCCGGTCACTTACGATGCACGTTTGCGGGAAATTCATTTTGGTACCTGGGAAAATCAATCTGCTACCGATTTGATGAATACGCAAGCCGGTGCATTGACGCGATTCTGGCAAAATCCGGTAGATTTTCCGCCACCGCAAGGTGAGCATTTGTTGGATTTTCAGTCGCGCGTACTGGCTGTTTGGCATGAAATCACTTCCTGTTTTACCGATCAACATATTCTGCTGATCACGCATGGTGGTGTCATTCGCGTCATTCGCTGTCATCTTCAACAGCACCCTATCGATCGCTTGCTCGAATTGGATGTTCGGCATGCGCAACTTTTCCGGGTGCGCATTGATCCGTCCGCAACAACCATTGATCCGCTTCCTTGATGATGCAACCTTTTTTAGTAGCACTGCAATTTCTGACCCGACTCCCTGTTCGGTTGAAAACGTTACCGGATGACAAAACCATCGGTTTCTCCATTGTTTTCTATCCACTGGTAGGAACCATACTCGGCGCTTTACTATTTGGTTTTGCCGAATTGCTTAGTGGAACATCATCACTCATCGCCGCTACCTTAATGATTACGGCTTGGGTGCTATTGACCGGTGGATTACATTTGGATGGCTTGGCCGATAGCGCCGACGCTTGGGTCGGTGGCATGGGTAATCGAGAAAAGACACTTGCCATCATGAAAGACCCTAATTGCGGCCCCGCCGGCGTGGTATCAATTGTATTGATTCTACTGCTTAAGTTTGCTGCGCTGCATACCCTGCTTGATACTGGCGACTGCATCGCAATACTACTGGCAGCAACATTCGGCAGAACCTTGCTACCGTTACTATTCCTCACCACCCCTTACGTTAGGGAAAGCGGCTTAGGCAGTCCTTTGGTAAACCATTTGCCGCGCCGGGCCTGCTGGTTCAGTATCGTCACTGTACCAGCGCTCATGCTGCTATTACCCGATGTACGCCATTGGGCCTTACTACCAGTTGTTTTGATGATTTTCTTGCTGCTGCGTCATTTGATGTTGCAACGCATCGGCGGAACCACAGGTGATACCGCCGGTGCGTTGGTGGAAATTGGCGAAACCGCTGCCTTGCTGACAGAGGCCATGCTTCAAAGCGAAATTTAAAAACCGATACCCAGATAACCGCCAGCCGTCAGGCCGTCGACATCGATACCGTCTTTTTTACCGCCAGTAATGTGATAGCGTGCATCGACACCGGCGTAAAAATCCTTCCAGATGCGATACTCTGCACCGCCGCCAAACACAACGCCGGGGATGAAGAATGAAGCGGATTCGCCGGGTGGGCTAATGATATGCATACCGAAGCCCGCTGGGATCAGCCATGGTCTGAAACGAGAGCCTTCCATAAATTTGATTTTGGGCGATGCATAGATCGACAATTGACTGACCGTGACACTGTGCGGATTGGTTGCGCCGCCTACGAGTTGAGTGGGTATATTGGCAAGCGCATTGCCTTGCACATGGGAACTGAATTGCTTGTATTCAAGCATGAGTTCAGCAAGGACATTGGTTTTCGGCGCCAAGCCCCAGGCATTCCGGGTTAAATTCCAATCGAAACCGGCACCGAAATACCAGGCGTTTTTATCAGGACGATCTTGCGCACCGGCGGGGACGACGTCGCTATGGAATACTAAGCCATCTCGGTGCTGCGAGCTATGTGCAAAACCACCACGGAAAAACACCATATTGAGCTTGCTGCCTTCTTTTTCCGATTCGCTGGAAGTCTCGCGCGCAACTTCACGCACAATCTCCCTTACTGTCTCTTTTTGTTCCTTATGTTCTTTTTGTTGTATGTGCTCCACTTGTTGCGTAACTTGCGTGGATTGTGTTCTGAGTTTCGCCAGCTCGCCTTTCATCGATTGCATGCTGTTTTGCATGGCTTGCATGCCGCTTTGCATTTCCAGCAAACGCGCTTCCAATTCTTTAATGCGCTGAGCCGCTGCATCTTGTGCGGCTGCTTCTGTTGGAATGATTGCGCTTATGATAAATGTGGAAATGCATAAAGTTATGCACATCTGATCAGAAAATTTCATTATTCAAATATCCTTTCGGTTTTAGTGAAGTATATGTTTCCCAAATGGCCTTTTCCATATTGGGCGATCAGTATATAAACCACTGTATCAATTATTCGTTAACAACACATTTTGCGATTTATAAGCGCATGAGGAATCTGAGCGGAGTGCAGGCGATGGATTTGATTAATTTCGTAACCGGTACGGTGATGTGCCATTTTTGCTAGGCGGTGCATTGGTTGTGTCAGAATAATCTCAATATAAATCATTATGTTGTTAAAAATAATGCGTTGGATTCAAGCCGGATAAGCTTTGATTCAATTGACTTGATAGTCAATCACCGGTAGGATTCCCACCTTTTAAGGTACTGGGGTTTGAAGCAAATGCGTATAAGGATGGTGGCGGGTAATTGGAAAATGCACGGCAGCTTGGCCGAAAACAAACGATTACTTGATGCTATTGCCGCAGGGTTAACAGGAGCGCATGAAGAACATTTTGTCGTTTGTGTTCCTTATCCATACTTGTTTTCCGTGCAGGATGCCTTGAAAAGCGGAAATGTTGCCTGGGGCGCGCAAAATTTGAGTCAGTATGAGAAAGGTGCTTATACGGGCGAAGTATCCGCCTCCATGCTAAACGATTTTGCTTGTCGCTACGTGATTGTCGGGCACTCGGAAAGAAGAACGCTATTTAACGAAAATAACGCAGTAGTTGCGGAAAAATACGTTGCCGCGCAGCGCGCGGGCATCACACCGATCCTATGCATAGGCGAAACATTGCAGCAGCGGGAGGACGGGATTACCGAGAAGGTTATAACGGAACAAATTGCTGCGGTTATGCAACTTGCAGGAATTGAATCATTCAAAAATGCTATTATTGCGTATGAACCGGTTTGGGCAATCGGCACGGGAAAAACAGCCACACCTCAGCAAGCTCAGGATATTCAAGCTTTTATACGTGCAGGAATTGCGCAACAAAATTCAAGCATTGCGGATGATTTGACCATTCTTTACGGTGGCAGTGTGAAAGCCAATAATGCGGTTGAGTTGTTTGCGATGCAGGATATTGATGGGGGGTTGATTGGGGGCGCATCTCTCGTTGCGGAAGAGTTTATTGCAATTTGTCGCGCTTTGCGTCATTAAAATTTTTGGAGTAAGCCGTTGGAAACGTTGGTTTGGGCAGTGCATGTTATATTGGCGGTTGTATTGATCGGTTTAGTATTGGTGCAGCAAGGAAAGGGAGCCGATATGGGAGCCGCTTTTGGTAGCGGATCGGCGGGAAGCTTATTTGGCTCCGGCGGATCGGCAACCTTTCTAAGTCGAACAACGGGTTTCGTTGCTGCGATGTTTTTTATAACTAGTATGAGCTTAACCTACTTTTCAGCAAATCAATCGGATAGTGGTAGCGTGATGGGATTTGTCAATGAAGTAGGGGAAGCGGATGGCTCAACTGCGGTAAAATCAGAAGAGAATCGCGCATCTGGAATTGATCAAACAAAATCCGAAGCAGAAGACAATTCAAAAGTTAATCAAATACCGGAGTAAGTGTACGGTAGCGGTATAAATAGCGAGAAGTGTATCGAAAAGAGCGCTTGGAGTTTGCCGCCGATGTGGTGGAATTGGTAGACACGCCGTCTTGAGGGGGCGGTGGCGAAAGCTGTGCGAGTTCGAGTCTCGCCATCGGCACCACGCTGGAGTCGCAATTATCTAATCTTGATTTTTTAAAATGCTAGAAAACTATTTCCCAATTTTATTGTTTCTCATCGTCGGTTTTTTGGTCGGTGTGGTGCCTATGCTTTGCGGTTGGTTGTTGGCGCCAAATCGACCCGATAGTGAGAAATTATCGCCTTATGAGTGCGGATTCGAGGCATTTGAAGATGCGCGCATGAAATTCGACGTTCGCTACTATTTAATTGCAATTTTATTTATTTTATTTGATTTGGAAATCGCGTTTTTATTTCCATGGGCGATTGTACTCGATGAAATTGGCCTGTTCGGTTTTGTCGCGATGATTGTATTCCTTGGCATTTTGGTGGTCGGCTTCATCTATGAATGGATGAAGGGCGCATTGGAATGGGATTAATGCTATGAGTATCGAAGGAACATTAGAAAAAGGATTTATCACGACCAGTTTGGATTCCATCATCAACTGGGGACGAACCGGTTCAATGTGGCCCATGACTTTCGGTCTCGCGTGCTGTGCTGTCGAGATGATGGAAACTGGTGCATCGCGCTACGATCTGGATCGGTTCGGCATCGTGTTCAGACCTAGTCCGCGTCAATCGGATGTGATGATCGTTGCTGGGACGTTATGCAATAAAATGGCACCGGCTTTGCGCAAAGTGTACGATCAAATGGCTGAGCCGCGGTGGGTGATCTCGATGGGGTCGTGTGCCAACGGTGGCGGTTATTATCACTATTCTTATTCAGTAGTGCGCGGATGCGACCGTATTGTTCCTGTTGATATTTATGTTCCAGGCTGCCCCCCAACTGCAGAAGCGTTATTGTACGGCATCATCCAACTGCAAAATAAAATTAACCGCACCAACACGATTGCACGCT
>JALRCN010000224.1 GCA_023257295.1 Nitrosomonas sp.
TTTGAACCGGACCCCCGCATCAAAGCCGAGCCGATAAAAAATGGCCGTGGCGGCGGTCAACCGCGCGGCGCAATTCCTTCGCGCAATCCTCCCAGAAGTCAGTCCAGCAAGAAGCCTGGCGTTCAGAAACCCGCCAGCACCGGTTTTGCCCAACCCGCGCGCCAGCGCTTCGAGGCACCACGACGGGCCGCCGGAGGGCGGGGACGTTAAGGAAATACTGAATGAACCGCGCCGATCGTTTCGGCCAATTAACAAACGCCGTAATGACCGAATCCAAGCTGGCTTCATAAGCTGGGGACAGCGTGGTTTATCCGAGGTCGGGCGGTATAAAATCGGCCATCGCGGCAACAAGACTTTTGACATCGTCATGCTGATGGGTGGCTGCCCGCCAAGCCAGGCATAATAGGGATAATGTTATGAAAATACCACTTCAAACAATTTATCGATGATCGTCTACCACTTCACTTCCTCCGAATTCGCTGTTAAAGCATTGCGCGATCGTCGTCTGAAAATGGCGCGCATCAATGAATTAAACGATCCGCTTCAATTGTGTGCCGGTAGTTTTTCCAATAGCGATACCCAATCCAAATTGGAGACCTTCAAAAACCGGATGAACGAGCAATACGGCGTCGTTTGTTTCTCGAAGAGCTATGACGATCCGGTATTGTGGAGTCATTATGCCGATGATCATCGCGGAGTTGTGTTGGTGTTTGAAATTCCCGATGAGCAGGCAATTGCTGCGCATTATCAACCCGAGTGCTTTCGCTTGGACGTCGATGCCGCGATGCAGCGCGGCGGTTTTACCGAATCCGATTTGCCTGCATTGATTGCGGCAAAATTTTCAAGCTGGCGGTACGAAAACGAGGTACGAATGACGTGCGCGCTGAACGATCATTTTTGCCAGATCGATGCCAAAAGAAAAAAAGTGTATTTTGAATCGTTAAGTTTGGAATCCTTTGGCAGGGATGCGCTGAAGCTGACCGGATTGATCCGTGGCATCCGCTGCGATTTGAAGCCTGCGGATATCGCAAGCGAATTGCTGGCAGCCGATATGCTCCCGGTTCAGGATGTCCGGTTGGATTTTTCGTCTTTTCGAATCGTTGCCGGTGAAAGCTATCCGGTCGATGGCGTGCGATCGTTTTCCGCTTGTTGTTTTAGGGTTTGATTGGCTGTACAAAAATAACGATTTACAATTATGGAATTACAGAATTATTCATCGCACCGAAGAAAGCCGGTATCCACTAATATTTCATTCCGCGAAACAGCTTTCCGCAGCGTCTTGATTTCATGTAAAGTGCTGCAAAATTCTTTGTTCATTGTATTTGTATTCCGCTTTAATCATTCATGACATCCGCCGAATCCACCGCTATCTTTACACGCTCCTGGTCGTTGTACGATCTGATCACAGAACACAATTACATGTTTCACAACGAAATCTATGCAGAAGTTGCTCGCTTGCTGAGATTGCGCGACGATGCCGAGCGTTACCGCTTGCTGGATCTGGGTTGCGGCAATGCACGCTATCTGGCACCTTGTTTGCGGCAGTCGCCGCCCGCGCTGTATGAGGGAGTGGATTTATCCGAGGCGGCATTGATCGAAGCGCGCGGCTATTTGGCCGATCTGCCCGATTGTAGAGTCACGTTGACGCACGGCGATTTGCTGACGGCCGTTCAGTCAACCGGCAAAACCTGGGATGTGATTTTCACGGGCTTTGCAGTTCATCATTTAACGACTGCCGATAAAGTGCATTTCTTCGAGGCCGTTGGGCGTTGCTTATCGGAGCAAGGCAAGTTGATTCTGGTGGATGTGGTGCGTGAAGAAAACCAGAGCCGCGCGGATTATTTGCAAGATTATCTGAAATGCATGCGCGATACCTGGGTCAAAGTACCACCGGATCAATTGGAGGAGGCTTGCACGCACGTCCATGACCACGATTATCCTGAGCACTTCTCGACGTTGCAGGCAATGGCGACGGCAGCCGGTTTGAAAGCCAGCCGCATCGTCAATCGTTACGGACAGCATCATATCTTGTTATTCGCGCGCTCTTCCCTGCCGGAACTCTAAGGAAGCACTGTATGCTGCAAAAGCTGACGCTGCTGTTTCCACTTTGGATGGTGCTGGCCGTCGTTATGGCATTGTCTTTCCCGCAATGGTTGCTGCCGTTGAATCACGGTTCGCTTGTGGTGTCGATTCTGGCTTTTATCATGCTGTGCATGGGATTGACGCTGACCTTCGACGATTTCCGCCGGATTGCGCGCATGCCGAGATTGGTGGCGATTGGCTTTGCGGCGCAATATTCCATCATGCCTTTGCTGGCTTGGGGAATTGCGACCGGGTTGAATTTACCGACGCATTTTGCCGTCGGATTGATCCTGGTGGGTTGCTGTCCCGGCGGCACGGCATCGAATCTGGTGTCTTATATCGCCAAAGCCGATGTGGCGCTCTCAGTGGTGATGACCGTTTGCTCCACATTAACGGCAGTGATTCTGACCCCCGTATTGACGCAATTATTCGCGGGCAAGCTGGTTCCGGTGGACACCTGGATGCTGCTCAAACAGACCTTGCAGGTGGTAATTGTGCCTGTGGTACTGGGCGTTTTGCTCAATCGCTGGGTACCGCAATTGGTGCAACGCGTAATGCCTGTCGCGCCATTGTTATCGGTGCTGGGTGCATGCGTAATCTGCGCCATTGTGTTTGCCGCGAATGCCGGAACCATCCTTGCGCATGGTGCAGAGCTGATTCTTGCGGTTGCATTATTACACGGCGGCGGTTTTTTGATTGGTTATCAGTTTGCACGGATCTTCGGTTGTCATATCCAAAGCACCCGAACCATTTCGATTGAAGTCGGCATGCAAAATTCCGGACTGGCTATCGTGCTGGCAAAGCAAGCTTTTCCACTGTTGCCTTTGGCACCGGTCGTGGGTGCGATTTCAGTGTTGATGCATTCATTGATAGGCAGCTTACTGGCAGTGCTTTGGCGCACAAAATCGGCCGAGTAACTGCCATCGTTTTGCTATGAAGGATTGAGCAGGCTTTACATTTGACATGTGTTTCCTACTGTTCAATCCATTCATGTCAAATGTGAGGCCTGTCAGCAATTCCAATCGATACGCTTAGTTTCCCTTTTTTAATTCGTCGCATTTATCGATAAATGCTTGGCGCGCCGCTTCGTTGCCTTTAAATTCCGTCAGCGATTTTTCCATGCCCCTGCCGGAACAATTTACCGAATCTGCTTGCGGAGGTCCGCCATCACAACCGATTAGAGCGATGCTAAGGCCAATCATACAAACGACGCTATATTTCGAATTCATCTTTTTTCCTCTATAAAATATTCACTATGGCTGATGGTTATGCCCGATTTCTCAATCGCTTGACGTTGGTCCGGCCATACGAACCCAACGGGCGCAATTCTACCTGAATACTTGCTGTCTTTGTATTTTTGCCATGTTTTAGCTGCATAGGAAGCATTGACAATGCGCCGGACTATCCCAATTTGGATTCAAATCTGTATACTTCGCAATATTCTGAGTTTTTATCGTCTTTACGCCGTATTTAAACCATCCGGAGCCGCTCATGAAGTTTTCGATTTACCGCTATGATCCCGATAAAGATGAGAAGCCGTATATGCAAGATTACGACATCCGACTGGCGGCGACCGACAAAATGTTGCTGGATGCGTTGCTTCGCATCAAATCGATCGACGATAGCCTGAGTTTGCGCCGCTCGTGCCGGGAAGGTGTATGCGGATCGGACGCGATGAACATCAACGGGCGCAACGGACTGTCGTGCATTACGCCGTTGATTGGCCTTAAAGAGCCGGTCGAAATCAGACCGCTGCCCGGATTGCCGGTGATCCGCGACTTGATCGTCGACATGACGCAATTCTTTCAGCAATACCATTCGATTAAACCCTACTTGATCAACAACGACCCGCCGCCGGAGACGGAGCGACTGCAGTCTCCCGAGGAAAGAGCGGCGTTGGACGGCGCATACGAATGCATTTTATGCGCGTGCTGTTCGACTTCGTGCCCGTCGTTCTGGTGGAATCCGGATAAATTCGTCGGCCCGGCGGGATTGCTGCAAGCATATCGCTTTCTGGCGGATAGCCGCGATCAAGCCACTGCCGAGCGGCTGGACAATTTGGAAGATCCTTACCGGTTGTTTCGTTGCCACTCCATCATGAATTGCGCCGATGCGTGCCCGAAAGGCTTGAATCCGACCGAAGCAATCGGCAAAATCAAGGACATGATGGTCAAGAGAATGGTATGAAGGAATTCGAGCGTGCGCGTTGGCGGTGTCGGCGTGGTATGCTTGAACTGGATATCGTATTGCAACGCTTCATGGAACGACATTATCGGCAGCTCGACGAAACGGAATTGCGGCAATTCGAACGGTTATTGGCATTGCCGGATAACGATTTGTGGGATTTGATTTGCGCCAGGAAGATCAATTGCGACGCGGATTGGCAACCGGTATTGGCGTTATTGCAAAAGAATTAAGAAATCGCTGATTTATTCTGAATATTTGTGGAGAAGTGATATGGCACAGAAAGGCACCGCGACACTTAACCTAAATGACGGCAGCGCCCCCATCGAGCTGCCCGTTTTATCCGGCACCATGGGCCCGGATGTGATCGACATTCGTAAACTGCACACGCAAAGCGGTTTGTTTACTTACGATCCGGGTTTTTTGTCGACCGCCAGCAACAGTTCCACGATTACTTTCATCGACGGCGATAAGGGCATTCTGCTGTATCGCGGCTATCCGATCGAGCAATTGGCGATGCACTGCGATTTTATCGATGTTTGCTATTTATTGTTGCATGGCGAACTACCGACGCCCGAACAGAAAAAAACATTCGATACCGCGATCAAGAGTCACTCGATGCTGCACGAGCAGTTGGTACGTTTTTATAGCGGATTCCGCCGCGATGAGCCCGGCTTTCTGCCATTCCCACGCGC